>DATHNU010000058.1:0-4905 GCA_035485695.1 Reyranella sp.
CCTGCCAGGCGCCGACCCCTCGCAGCACGCCCAGGCGATGAGCTATCTCTATCATCATCATCTGGCGCCGCCGGAGATCCGCGTGCGCGCGCTGGCCAGCCGCTATGTGAAGATGGATGTGCTGGAGCCGGGCAGCTACGACCCGCGCAAGGCGATGGCGCGCGTGGCGCCGCTCATCAAGGGTTATCTGCGGCTTGGCGGATTTGTCGGTGACGGCGCGGTGATCGATCCGCAATTCAACACCACCGACGTCTTCATCATCGTCAAGACGGAAATCATCACTGAGAAGTACATCCGCCACTACGAACGCGGGATGAACGATCAGCACGATTGACGCACCAATCGTGACAATGTGGATCGGTTCTCCTTTGCGCGGTGGGTTTCGGCTGGTGAGCTACCTGCTGCTCACGCTCGTCTTGCTGCCTCTCTATCTTTTGTCTCGGGCGCTCGGCGTCCAGCCGGTCGTGCGCTGGATGCCGGTCGCCTATCATCGCGTCGTTTGTGTCATTCTGGGCATCAAGGTGCGCGTGTATGGCCAGCGTTCGGACGTGATTCCAACACTCTACGTCTGCAACCATGTCTCCTACCTCGACATCGAGGTGCTGGGCGGACTGATTCCCGGCAGCTTCGTGGCCAAGGCCGAAGTCGCGACCTGGCCGTTCTTCCGCACGCTCGCCAAGGCGCAGCGCACCATCTTCATCGAACGGCGCAGCGGCAAGACCAGCAAGAGCCGCGACGAGATGATGGAGCGGTTGAACACCGGCGACAATCTCATGCTGTTTCCCGAAGGCACCAGCAGCGACGGCACGCGCGTGCTGCCCTTCCGCAGCGCGTTGTTCGGCGTGGCGCAGCTCCGCCGCAACGACAAGCCGATCAGCGTGCAGCCGGTGGCGATCTCCTACACCCGACTCGACGGCATCCCGCTCGGCCGCTACTGGCGGCCGCTGTTCGCCTGGTTCGGCGACCTCGATCTGGTGCCCCATCTCTGGCAGATGGTTTGCCTCGGTGAGACCGAGGCGGTGGTCACTTTCTTTCCGCCGGTCGACATCGACCGGCTGGGCGATCGCAAGAAGCTCGCCGACTACTGCTTCCGGCAAGTCTCCTCGGCCGTGCAATCGGCGAATTCCGGCCGTCTGGAGCTGCTGCCGCCGCCGTCCAAAGCAGCCTAGCAGGTCTCGACCGGAGCCGTCCGCGATGTTAGAAACCGGCCGTTCCAGCAACGGAGACAGATGACGGACGTCCGTACCGGCGAACAGCGCCAGGGGCAGCGTAAGCGCGTGTTCATCCGCACCTACGGGTGCCAAATGAACGTCTATGATTCGGACCGCATGGCCGATGTCCTGCGGCCGCTCGGCTATGCCCTCGCCGAGACGCCCGAACAGGCCGATTTGGTCGTGCTGAACACCTGCCACATCCGCGAGCACGCCTCGGAGAAGGTCTATTCCGAACTGGGCCGCCTGCGCGACACCAAGCTCGAGCGCCGCGCCCAAGGCCGCGACCTCACTATCGCCGTCGCCGGCTGCGTCGCCCAGGCCGAGGGCCAGGAGATCGTGCGCCGCCAGCCCGCCGTCGACATCGTCGTCGGGCCGCAGGCCTACCACCGGCTGCCCGAGCTGCTGGCCGAGGCCGAGCGCAAGCAGGCGTTCCGGCGCGCCGGTAGGCGCCTGCCGGGCGCGGGCGTCCTCGACACCGATTTTCCGGCGGAGAGCAAGTTCGACCACCTGCCGGCACCGCAAGGCGTGCGCGCCGGCTCGGCGTTCCTGTCGATCCAGGAAGGCTGCGACAAGTTCTGCACTTTCTGCGTCGTGCCTTACACACGTGGCGCCGAATATTCGCGACCGGTTGCTGCGGTCCTGGCCGAAGCGCGCCATCTGGTGGCAGCAGGCGCGATCGAGATCACGCTGCTCGGTCAGAACGTCAACGCCTATCACGGCGAGGCGGCGGATGGCTCGACCTGGTCGCTGGCGCGACTGATCCGCGCCCTGGCGGAGATCGAGGGCTTGGTGCGCCTGCGCTACACGACCTCCCATCCGCGCGACATGGACGACGATCTGATCGCCGTCCATGGCGAGGTGCTGCAGCTCATGCCGTACCTGCACCTGCCGGTGCAGTCCGGCTCTGATCGTATCCTCGAGGCGATGAATCGCCGGCACGGCCGCGATCTCTTCCTGCGTCTGGTCGATCGCTTGCGCGCCCAGCGGCCCGATCTGGCCCTGTCGTCCGATTTCATCGTCGGCTTTCCCGGTGAGAGCGATGGCGATTTCGACGACACGATGCGGCTGGTCGACGAGGTTGGCTTCGCCTCGGCCTATTCCTTCAAGTACAGCCGCCGCCCCGGCACGCCAGGCTGGGCGATGCCCGGTCAGGTGCCGGAGAGCGTGAAGGCGGCGCGGCTGGCTGCCCTGCAGGCATTGCTCGGCAGCCAAGCGCGTGACTTCAACGCTTCCAAGGTCGGCGCCACCGTGCCGGTGCTGTTCGCGGAACGGGGCCGCAAGCCCGGCCAGATCGTGGGCAAGACGCCGTGGCTGCAGTCGGTCTATACCGAGGGCAACCCGAGGCTGATCGGCCGCATCGTCGACGTGCGCCTCACCGAGGGCCACGCCAACAGCCTGGCGGGCGAGATTGCCGTGCGCCCTTGGGAGGCCGCCGCGTGAGTGATCCAGCAGCCGGCGTGGGCGGCCGCGCGACCGACGTGCGCCGCATGGCGTTCGACGACAACGCGCTGCTGGCGGTTCTCTATGGCCATCACGATCGTCATCTCGTGCGCATCGAGCAACTCGCCAACGTGCAGCTGAGCGCGCGCGGCAACCAGCTGGCGATCGCCGGCACATCGGAAGACGCCGCGGTCGCCCACAAGGCCATCGCCGGCCTTTACGAGCGGCTGAAGCGAGGCCTCTCCATCGAGATGGCCGACATCGATGCCGCGGTGCGTTTCGCGCGCAGCGGCGCCGACGGCGACGGCGAGGGCATCCGCACGCGCCGGCGCACCGTGCAGGCGCGCACGCCCGGGCAGCGCGGCTACCTGCAGGCCTTGCACGAGCGCGACATGGTGTTCGCCCTGGGGCCGGCCGGCAGCGGCAAGACCTATCTCGCGGTGGCCATGGGCGTGTCGCTTCTGATTGCCGGCAAGGTCGAGCGCATCGTGCTGTCGCGGCCGGCGGTCGAAGCCGGCGAGCGGCTGGGTTTCCTGCCCGGCGACATGAAGGAGAAGATCGATCCGTACCTGCGGCCGCTCTACGACGCGCTGCACGACATGCTGCCGGCCGAGCAGATCGCCAACCGCATGGAGTCGGGCGAGATCGAGATCGCGCCGCTGGCCTTCATGCGCGGCCGCACACTGGCTCATTGCTACGTCATCCTCGACGAGGCGCAGAACACCACGCCGATGCAGATGCGCATGTTCCTGACCCGCCTGGGTGAAGGCTCGCGCATGGTGATCACCGGCGATCCCAGCCAGACCGACCTGCCCGGCGGCCAGCGGTCGGGCCTGAACGACGCCGTCGACACGCTGAACAACATCGACGGCGTGCGGTTCATCCGGCTGACGTCGCAGGACGTCGTGCGCCACGATCTCGTGACGCGGATCGTCGAGGCCTATGACGCGCGCGACAAAAAATCCAAGCCGGACAACCGTTAACGTCGTCCTGCTCGACCCGGCATGGACCAAGGTCCTGCCGGCCGTCGAGAGGCTGGTCCGCAAGGCGGCGCGCGCCGCCGCCGGCAATCGCAGCCGATCGCTCACCATCGCCTTGGCCGACGACAAGCGCGTGCGCGCCTTGAACGCCCGCCACGCCAAGAAGGACAAGCCGACCAACGTGCTGTCCTATCCCTCGGGCGAGCGCGGCTTTCTGGGCGACGTCGTGCTGGCGCGCCAGACTGTCTGGCGCGAGGCACGGCAGCAGCGCAAGACGCCGTCCGCTCACGTCAGTCACCTCGTGGTGCACGGCACGCTTCATCTGTTGGGCTACGATCACGAGACCGGTGAGGCCGATGCCGAGCGCATGGAAGCGCTCGAGCGGCGGATCCTCAAACGGCTGGGGATCGCCGATCCCTACTAGGGAGAAGACGCGCGCTTGTTGTGCGGCCTAAAGCATCTCGAGCGGCTGCTTGCCCTTGGGTGGCGGGAAGGCGCGGTCAAGTTCGGCCAGCAGCTTCGGCGGGAGCTCGACGTCGAGCGCGGCGAAATTCTCCTTCACGCGTTCGCGGCTGGACGACTTGGGAATGGTGACGACGCCGGGCTGGGCCAGCAGCCAGGCGAGCGCCAGCTGGGCCGGCGTGCAGGCCGCCTCGAGGGCGAGCTTCTTGAGCGCGGACTTGCGCAACAGGCCGCCCTGGTCGAGTGGCGAATAGGCCATCAGCGGGATCGAGCGCTGGCGCATCCATGGCAGCAGGTCGAACTCGGGGCCACGGCGCGACAGGCAGTAGAGCACCTGGTTGCTGCCGGTCAGTCCCTTGTCGAGGCGTGCCGCATCTTCCATGTCGGTGCGGTCGAAATTGCTGACGCCGAAATCGGCGATCTTTCCCGCCGCGCGCAGGCGGTGGAACGCTTCGAACGTCTCCTCCAGCCGCGCGCCGCCCCGCCAGTGCAGCAGGTAGAGATCGATCCGCTCGATGCCCATGCGCTTCAGGCTGCGTTCACAGGCGGCGACGGTGCCGGCCCGCGAGGCATTGTGCGGATAGACCTTGCTCACGATGTAGGGCCGCGTGGCCCGGCCGGCGATCGCCTCGCCGACGATCTCCTCGGCGCCGCCTTCGCCGTACATATCCGCCGTGTCGATCATCGGATAGCCGAGATCGAGCCCGTACTTCAGCGCCTCGAGCTCCTCTCCGCGCCGCCGCGCGCTTTCGCCCATGCGCCAGGTGCCCAGACCGAAGACCGGCATCGCCGCGCCGGATGGAAGTTTG
>DATHNU010000059.1:0-5038 GCA_035485695.1 Reyranella sp.
TCGTTCACGAAAGCGCCGACCGGCTCGCAGCTCTGGATGCGCCGGCGATACTCCTTGATCTTCTTCTCCTGCTCGTCGAAGCCCGCGAAGGAGAGGCCGAGGCTGCCCAGGCCGCGCTCGGCCGCGTCGATCTCGGTACCGGGGCTGGTGACCGCCACCCACATTGGCGGGTGCGGCTTCTGGTAGGGCTTGGGCAGGATGGTGCGTTCGGGCATCGACCAGAATTCGCCCTGGTAGGAGAAGGTCTCCTGCGTCCACATCTTGGGCAGGCAGCGCACGAATTCGTCCCAGCTCTTCTTGGTCGTGTCGGGATTGGCGCCGAAGCCGCCCAGCTCGGTCCAGGTGGCGGAGCGTCCCGTGCCGACATGCAGGCGGCCGCCCGACAATATGTCGAGCGTGGCGGTGCGCTCGGCGATCTTGATGGGATGGTTGAATTCCGGCACGCAGACGACGATGCCGTGGCCGACCTGGATGCGCTTGGTCAGTACCGCGCAGGCGGTCAGGAACAGCTCAGGTGCGGAGCAGTGCGAGTATTCCTCGAGGAAGTGGTGCTCGACCGCCCAGACATGATCGAAGCCCAGCTCGTCGGCCAGCTTCACCTGTTCGAGGCAGTTGTTGTAGACAGTGCGCTCTTTTTCCGGCGTCCACGGCCGCGGGATCGAAATCTCGTAGAAAAGGCCGAACTTCATACGATGCCTCCTCAGTCCCTGCCGTCGTCCCGACCAAGGCCCCGCAGGGGCCGTGTGGAGGGACCTTCTCTCAACGACAGGCCGCTTATCGTTGAGAGAAGGTCCCTCGACTTCGCCGCCCTGCGGGCGGCTCCGCTCGGGACGACGGAAAAGGTATGATGCGCCTTGCCTCAAACGCTAGGCTTGCCCGCGGGCGCACGCAACAGCACCATGAAGCCGCAAGAACACGATGCCATCGGAGGGCGAAATCGACATGAATCGACTGGCAGGCAAGGTGGCGCTCGTCACGGGCGGGGCAAGCGGCATGGGCCGCGCCACGGTGATGCGCTTCCTGGCCGATGGCGCGAAGGTCATCGTGGCCGACCTCAACGAGACCAACGGTGCGGAGACCCTGGCGGTCGCCAAGGCGGCCGGCCACGGCGACAGCGTCGGCTTCGTGCGCTGTGACGTCGCCATGGAAGCCAACGTCGCGGTCGCCGTCGCCGAGGCCGAGAAGCGCTTCGGCCGGCTCGACATCGCCTATCTCAATGCCGGCGTCGGCGGCGCCTTCGGGCCGATTGCCGAGACCACCGTCGAGGACTGGGACTACACCTTCGCCGTGCTGACGCGTTCGGTCTTCCTGGGCATGAAGCACGCCTCGCTGGCGATGAAAAAACACGGCGATGGTGGCGTGATCCTGGTCACCGCCTCGATCGCCGGCATGGTGGGCGGCGGCGGCAGCCACGCCTATTCGGCGGCTAAGGCTGCGGTGATCAGCCTGATCGAGAACGTGGCGGCCGAGCTGGGGCACGACCGCATCCGCGTCGTCGGCATCGCCCCGGGCGTGATCTCGACGCCACTGGTCCATCGCGGCCGGCCGGAGAAATACGACAAGCAGTTCCGGCACCAGCCCTGGCCCGACCGCGGCGAACCCGACTGCATCGCCGACGTGGCGGCCTTCCTCGCCTCCGACGATGCGCGCTTCATCACCGGCGAGACCGTGAAGGTCGATGGCGGCCTGCTGGCGCAGGGCATTGCGCTGTGGGGCACGGGCAAGGATAACACCTTCATGAAAAGCGCCGGGGTCAACCGCGGCACGACCGGCGAGGCCATGGTGGTCCGCAACCTGCAATCCGAGGATCAGAGAAAATGAGTGAAGCCGAGCGTCTCCACCGTCACCTCATCGGCCAGCAGGGATCGCGCCGTTCGCTGAACACGCCGGCCCTGGTGCTCGATCTCGACATGCTCGACCGCAACATCGCCGAGATGGCGTCCTTCGCCAAGGCGCACAAGGTGAACCTGCGGCCGCATTCCAAGACCCATAAATCGGCCGACATCGCGCGCCGCCAGATCAAGGCGGGTGCGCTGGGCGTGTGCTGCGCCAAGCTGGGCGAGGCCGAGGCGCTGGCCGAGGCCGGCGTCGGGCAGCTGCACATCACCTCGCCGGTGGTGACGCCGCAGGCCATCACGCGGCTGATCGAGCTCAACGGCAAGGCGGCCGACCTCATGGTGGTGGTCGACAATGCCGCCAATGTTGACGCGCTTGCCGCGGCGGCTGCGAAGGCCGGCAAGCCGCTGACGGTCGTTGTCGACATCGATCCCGGCATGCATCGCACCGGCGTCGCCTCGCCCGAGGGCGTGGTCGAGCTGGTCCGCAAGGTCACCCAGCAGAAGTCGCTGAAATACGCCGGCGTGCAGTTCTATTGCGGGCGCCACCAGCACATAAAGGACTTCGCCGAGCGCAAGGCCTCGATCGAGGAGCGCACCGAGTATCTCAAGGGCATTTTAACCAAGCTCGAGGCGGCAGGACTGAAGCCCGGCATCGTCACTGGCTCGGGCACCGGCACGCATTTCATCGACGCCAAGCTGGGCGTCTTCACCGAGCTGCAGGTCGGCTCCTACGTGTTCATGGATCACGAGTACAATATCTGCGACCTGCGCGGCCTTGACCGCCCGACCTTCGAGCAGGCGCTGCAGATCGACGCCCGCGTGGTGAGCGCCAACACGGCGGGCATGGTCACGGTCGATGCTGGCCTGAAGTCGATGGCCACCGAAGCCGGTCCGCCGCAGGTCCTCAAGGGCGCCGTCGAAGGCTCGACCACGCGCTTCATGGGCGACGAGCACCTCGCGGTGATCGCGCCCGAAGGCAAGGCGGCACCCGGCCATGGCGAGCAGGTCATCCTGACGCCGCCGCACTGCGATCCCACGGTCAACCTCTACGAGAGCTATCACGTGGTGAAGGGCGACACGCTGGTCGAGATCTGGCCGGTGACGGGCCGCGGCCGCTCGCGGTAGCTCTCGCCCGCTTCTCGCCGGCAGGAGATTGCCCGTGCGTCTCTACGTTACGCCTGCCTCGCCATGGGTCCGCAGGGTCAGGGTCTCGATCCTGGAGCTCGGGATCGAGGATCGCTTCGATTTCGTGCGGACGAAGTGGTCGCACAAGTGGGCGACTCAAGCGGTCGCGCACGACCCGGACTTTCTCGAGGCAACGCCCGTCGTCAGGATTCCGGCGCTGGTCACGCCCGACCTCACGCTCACGGATTCGCATTCGATTTGCGACTACATCAACGGCGAGCTCGGTGGCTTCCGGCTGCTGGCGCGGGAAGGTGCGCCGCGCTGGCGGGCTCTTGCGGATATTTCGGTCGCCAACGGCATCATCGAGGCGCAGATCGCCCGGCGCGCCGAGCTGCTGCGCGACGAACGCGAAAGGTCGGACGATTTCATCCAGAAGATGCGGGACCGGGAACTCCGGTGCTTCGGCGCCCTGGAGAAGCGGGTGGCGGATCTTGGCACCGCGTTCGATCTCGCCCAGATAACGATCGCCGTCGCTTGCGGCTACGAGGACTGGCGATATGGCGGCGAGTGGCGGGGCGTCGCGCCGAAACTGGCAGCCTGGTCCGATATCGCAGCCAAGCGGCCGTCGATGCAGGCCACGCAGCCGGCCGAAACGCCGCAATCCTAGCCATTCCAGCTTACAGGAGTTGACCATCTACGCCGACAGCCGTGGCCGCTCGCTGTAACGACGCACGATTGGCAATCCAGACAAAGCTGTCATCCCGAGCGAAGCGAGGGACCATTCGTGCCTCGATCAAAGGTCGTTCGCTTCGCCCGGGATGACAATTACCTTTGATCGGCTGTTCTTTCCCCCGCTATCCTGCGCCTGGCCACGCACCCGGAGGCACGTCCCATGACCACGACGATCGAAGGCGCGGAACTCACGCAAGTCGGCCCCGGCACCGCGATGGGCGCGCTGATGCGCGAATACTGGCTGCCGGCGCTGAAATCGTCGGAGCTCGCGCGCGATGGCGACCCGATGCGCCTCATGCTTCTCGGTGAGAAACTCATCGCTTTCCGCGACAGCGCGGGGCGAGTCGGCGTGATGGACCAGCGCTGCCCGCATCGCTGCGCCTCGCTGTTCCTCGGCCGCAACGAGGAAGGCGGCCTCCGCTGCATCTATCACGGCTGGAAATACGACGTTTTAGGCAACTGCATCGACATGCCGAGCGTACCCGAGGACCAGGACTTCAAGCACAAGGTGAAGGCCAAGGCCTACCGCGTCGTCGAACGCGCCGGCCTGGTCTGGGTCTACATGGGCGAGCGCGCCGAGGCGCCGCCGTTGCCCGGCTTCGAGGTGCTCGACCTGCCGCCGGACGAGATCAACGTCAGCCTGATGCAACGCGACTGCAACTGGCTGCAGGCGCTGGAAGGCGAGATCGACACCGCGCATTTCGGCTTCCTGCATGGCGGCCACGTCAGGCCCGAGGACGTGCCGGAGGACGAGCCGTTCTACAACACCATCACCAACCGCGCGCCGCAGTACCACGTGGCCGACGCGCCGTGGGGCACGCAGTATGCCGGCTATCGCAGCGCCGGCCCGGACCGCACCTACTGGCGCTTCGCCAATTTCCTGTTCCCCTGCTGGTCGCAGGCGCCCAACGGCGAGTTCGACAGCCACATGCATGCCCGCGGCTGGGTGCCGCTCGACGACGGCCACACCATGTTCGTTTTCATCTGGTGGAAGCATGCCAGGTCGGCGCAAGCCCTGCCGCAGCCCAGGTTCAAGGACGGCACGCCGATCGGCGGTACCGGTCGCGGCGGCATCAAGATGCTGCCCAACACCACCGACTGGCTGGGCCGCTGGCGCGTGGCGATGAACGAGAGCAACGACTGGGGCATGGACCGCGACGCCCAGCGCCGGAAAGTGATCTACAGCGGCATCGACGGCATCCACCTACAGGACCAGGCGATCACTGAGAGCATGGGCCCTGTCACTGATTTCGGCTTCGAGCATCTCGCTCCCTCCGACCAGATGATCACCCGCACGCGCCGCCGCCTGCTGCTGGCCGCCCGCGCGTTGCGCGACAAGGGCG
>DATHNU010000060.1:0-3130 GCA_035485695.1 Reyranella sp.
TTCTGGGTGACGTATTTTCCCATCGGCGTCTGGTTGTAGTAGCAGTCTTGGATGCCGATGTGGCCCAGACCGTCGATATGCGTGCCGACATGGCTCTGGCTGAGGTAGGTATCTTCCATATAGCTCAGCTTGTTGTTGCCGTATTCTGCGCCCGGCGTGACGGCGAAGCTGCTCAGGATGGTCTTGCTGAAGCGGGTGCCGAAGAGCGGTATGCCGTCCACGAGGTCGTTGGCCATGGAGGTGACGACGCCGGTCTGGATCTCGGCGGCGGCGGCCTTGGTGACCGCCGGGGTAACGCGGTTGGTCGCCCCGGTCTGATCGTCCGGACCGAAGGGCGACGGCGCGACGACGGCCTTGCAGTCGGCCTGGGCCGAGGCGGGTGCCGACGGTAGCAATAGCGAAAGGACCAACATACCCACGGACGCGGCTAGCCCGGCGATTCTCATGGTTGCTCCTCCCATTCTCGTTCTTCGTCCTGGTTTGCGATGGTAAACTTGCTCCTAGAATGACTTACTTCGCGAGATTTTACCACCTTTCCCTCGCCAGCGGTTCGAGGCCGACGCCGCGGTCCTTCGACTCGTGCGTCAGAGCAGATGGGGAGGGGTATGATTTTGCGGACGGCGGTATCCGGTTGCGCGACGTGACGGTGCGCTATGGGCGGCGAATAGCATTGGAGGCCGTGAGCGGAGAGTTCGCTTCGGGCAGCCTGACCGCCGTAGTTGGGGCGAACGGGGCCGGCAAGAGCACGCTCCTCGCGGCGATCGCGGGCGTGAAACGGCTCGCCGGCGGGGTCGTGAATGGTCCGGCGCGGCAGCGGTTGGCCTATCTGCCACAGCTGGCGGCGATCGACCGCGAGTACCCGCTTACGGTGTCGGAACTGATCACGCTCGGCGCATGGCGCGAGTTCGGCGCATTCCGCTCCCCCGGGACTGCGCTGCGAGCGCGCGCGGCGGCGGTGGCAGAGACGGTGGGGCTGGCGGGACGCCTGGCGCGGCCGATTGGCGAGATCTCGGTGGGCGAGCTTCAGCGGGCGCTGTTCGCACGGCTGATTCTGCAGGACGCCGCGGTTATTTTGCTCGATGAGCCCTTTGCCGCGGTCGATGCGCAGACGGTGTCGGTGCTGCTCGATCAGGTCGTGCGATGGCACCGGGAGGGCAGGACCGTGATCGCCGTGCTGCATGACCTCGACCTGGTGCAGGCGCGCTTTCCCTCGACTGTGGTATTGGCGCGACGCTGCGTCGCCTGGGGTGCGACAGAGGCGGTGTTGCCGGCGATGGTGGCCAGATGTCGGCGCATGCGCTGATCGTGGAACCGTTCGAAACCCTCGCGTTCATGCGTGCGGCGCTGGTAGCCTGTCTAGCGCTGGCGCTGACCAACGGGGCCGTCGGAACGCTGCTGGTGTTGCGGCGGATGAGCGTCGATGGCGACGTGCTCGGACATGCGGTGATGCCCGGTGCGGCTGTCGGGTTTTTGTATGCGGGACCATCGCCGACATGGCTGTCTTTGGGCGGACTGGCGAGCGGGCTTGCCGTGGCGGCGCTGGCCGGGTTGATCACCAGCGCGCGAGCTCGCCATGATGCCGGTCTGGTGGCGTTCTATCTGATCGCCCTCTCGCTCGGCGTTGTTCTAGTGGCGTGGCGGGGCAGCAATGTCGACGTTATGCGCGTACTATTCGGCACTGTGCTGGCCATCGACCGGCGGGCGCTGCTGGAGATTGCTGCTGTCAGCAGCGTGATCGTGCTTGTGATCGCGGCACTGTATCGGCCGCTGGCAGTGCGCGCGTTCGATCCCGGGTTTCTTCGCGCGGTGGGAACGCGCGCGCCATACGGGGCGGTGTTGATGGCGCTAGTGGTGCTGGCCCTGGTGGCGAGCTTCCAGGCATTCGGCACACTCTTGGCGGTGGGACCAATGCTGCTGCCGGCTGCGGCGGCGCGGTGCTGGGGGCTGGGTGTGGCGGCGTCAATGGCGCTGGCGACCGGCTTCGGGCTGGCTGCATCGGTTGTGGGACTGCTGCTCTCCTACCACGGCAATCTGCCTTCCGGTCCGGCGATCGTACTAGCGGCGGGATTGGAGTTTGGAATCTCGCTGCTCGCCGCCGGCACCTGGCGGCGAATGACGCCGATGATCGGGCAGGAGGATGCTTGATGTTTGGTTGCGTTGTCGCGCTCGTTGTCCTGCTGCTGGCGGGCCAGGCGCGAGCCGCGGACCGAATCCCGGTGGTCGCGACGTTCAGCGTCATTGGCGATATGCTCGCCAATATCGGCGGCGATCATATCGACATCAAAACCATAGTCGGGGCCGGCGGGGATTGTGAGCTGTACCAACCTACCGCAGCCGACGTTGCAACAGTCGCCTCGGCACGCGCCCTATTCATCAACGACCTCAACGAAGAGTTCGAGCCGTGGCTGGAGCCGCTGCTCAAGCAGGCCCTCTTCAAGGGTACAAAGGTGGTGGTTACCCGTGGTGTGCGGACCTTGACTGCGGAGGAGGAGCATCCGGTTTCCGGCAGGCAGCTTTCCGCGGCGATCGACCAGCACGCCTGGCTCGATCCGCACAATGGCGCCGTTTACGTGCGCAACATCGCTGCGGCATTAACGCGCCTCGATCCCGCCGACGCTGCGGACTACCGCGCGCACGCGGCGGCCTACACGAAACAGCTCCAGGCGGTCGATGATTGGGCGCGCAAGGAGATCGCGAGCGTGCCGGCGGGAAAGCGGCGGGCGCTGGCGTCCCACGACTCGCTACAGTACATCGCCAATGCCTACGGCATCACATTGCTGTCGGTAAACGGTTGGACAAACAAGACCGAGCCCTCGGCGGCGGAGCTTGCAAAGCTGGCGCGGCAGATCCGGGCCGATCACGTGAAAGCGCTGTTCCTCGACAGCATTACCGATCCGCGGGCCATGCAGCGCATCGCCGGTGAAACCGGTGCCGCGATCGGCGGCACGCTCTACGGTGATTCGCTCTCCCCAGCCGGTGGCGAGGCGGACAGCTACATCGAGATGCTGCGCCATGACGCATCTACCCTGAAGGCCGGCATGCTGAGTAACTGAGCGATGTTGCTGGCAGCGGCGTGGCGGCGCTTGCTGGTTGCGGGTGCGGCAGTGGCCGGCCTGTGGGCTGTCGTCTT
>DATHNU010000061.1:0-3109 GCA_035485695.1 Reyranella sp.
TACCGCCTGTGGCAGCAGGGCAAGGATACCTCGACCAACCCGATCGCCTCGATCTTCGCCTGGACGCAGGGCCTGAAATATCGCGGCACCTTCGACGGCACGCCCGACGTGGTGAAGTTCGCCGACGCGCTCGAGAAGGTCTGCGTCGAGACCGTGGAGAGCGGCAAGATGACCAAGGATCTGGCGATCCTGATCGGTCCCGAGCAGCCCTTCCAGAACACCGAGGACTTCCTGGCGACGCTGGACACCAGCCTCAAGGCCAAGATGGCCACGTGGTGATTGGCGGCGCTCTCCTCTCTTTCTTCTCCCTCTCCCCCGCTGGGGGGAGAGGCTAGGAGAGGGGGAATCGATGTGCGCCGCCCCCTCACCCAGCCTCTCCCCCTAGCGGGGGAGAGGAGCAAGAGGGAGAGAGCCGCGTGAGCGCGATACCTGTGATCGGCGGCGCCGACGGCTGTCGCGCCGGCTGGGTCGTCTGCCGGCGCGACACCGACGGTGCTCTCGACATTCGAGTCGTGAAGACCCTCGCGGAAGCCTGCGAGGGTCTTTCCATATTGGCGGTCGACATGCCGATCGGCTTCGTCGACGTCCCGCGGCCGCCGCGCGCCTGCGAAGTCGAGGCACGCCGGCATCTTCCGGGCAAGGCGAGCTCGGTCTTCCCGACGCCCTGCCGCCCGGCGCTGGCCTGCACGACGCATGTTGAAGCCAACGCCCTCAGCAAGCGGCTGGGCGTCGGCATCAACCAGCAGACCTTTCACCTGTTTCCCAAGATGCGCGAAGTCGACGAGCTGCTGCGCGCGCGTCCCAGGCTGAAGCGCATCATCTACGAGGCCCATCCCGAGCTCGCCTTCGCACGCATGAACGGCGGCCGGCCGGTGCTCAGCAAGAAGCGCAAGCCGGACGGCTACGCCGAACGCTGCCGCTTGCTGGCTGGATATGGCTTCGAGTGCACCGTCGCGCGACTGTCCGGTGCGGCGCGCGACGACATTCTCGATGCCATCGCCGTCTGCCGCACCGCCCTGCTGATCGCCGAACGCAAGGCGACACGGCTCGGCCCCGCCAGGCTGCGCGATAGCCACGGACTTCCCATGAATATCTGGTTCTGATCATTGCTGGGAGCGCGCCACTCCGTGGCGCTCATGGAGCGCGGACTCCAGGTCCGCATCATGCCTATGAGCGGACCTGGAGGTCCGCGCTCCGCATGAGGAGAATGCGCCACGGAGTGGCGCGCTCCCAGCAAAGAACTGAGCTAGTGTCGTCCCAGCAACCACCCTGGAGAAAATTCCATCGTCGGTCCCGCACCCTCGCGAACGGCAGAAGAACATCGGCACATAAATCGTCTGATGCTGTTCTTCGCCATCGTCTATGTCGTCGAAGGGATCGGTCAGGCGCGCGTCGGCATCATCTTCCAGCCGCTCAATTATTACCTGAAGGATATCGGCTGGACTCCCGTTCAGGTCACCGCCTACCTCGCCATCCTCAATCTGCCGTGGATCATCAAGCCCGTCTTCGGGCTGGTCTCCGATTTCATTCCGCTGTTCGGTTACCGTCGCAAGAGCTACCTGATCATCTCGAGCATTTGTGCGGTCGGCGCCTACGCCTGGATCGCCCGGCTGAGCGAGCCCAGCGAGTTCGCGCTGTTGCTCCTCCTCACCTCATTCGCGATGGCCACGGCAAGCACCTTGTGCGGCGCCCTGCTTGCGGAGAACGGCCAGAGCTATCGATTGAGCAGCGCATTCGTCGGCCAACAATGGCTGTGGTTCTACATCGCCATCATGGCGAGTTCGTTTGTCGGAGGTGAGCTGGTTCAGCGTCTGTCCGCCCTTTCGGCCCTGCAGGCTGCCGCGGGCGTCGCAGCCGTTGCTCCCATAGCCGTGATCCTGGCGTCGCTGTTCCTCCTCAGCGAGGCGAAAAGCCTGGTCAATCGACGGGAAATGCGGCGCACATTCCAAAGTCTCGTCATGGCGCTCAGGTCCTCGAAACTGTACCTGATCGCCTTCTTCCTGTTTCTGTATTCCTTTGCCCCCGGGTTTGGTACGCCGCTCTACTATTTCATGACTGACGAGCTCAAATTCTCCCAGTCCTACATTGGCATTCTCGGCTCGATCGCCTCCGCGGGCTGGATCGCGGGCGCCCTGGCCCATCGATGGCTGCTGCGGAAGATGCCTTCGAAGGCGCTGTTGTATCTCAGCATCGTGTTCGGAACGCTGTCGGCTGCCTCGTTCCTGCTGCTCACGGACGAGATCACGGCAGCGATCGTGAATTTCGCGAACGGCGCGGCGCTGATGATCGCCACCATTGCCTCGCTCACGCTCGCCGCCGACTACTGTCCCAAGCGCTCCGAGGGGTTCGCCTTCGCCGGCCTCATGTCGATCATGAATCTCGCCGACGTGTTCTCCAACAACATCGGCGCTTTCCTTTACGAGCACGTATTCGACAGCCGGCTCGGTCCTCTCATCGTCGTCTCGGCCGCGACGACGGCTTTTGCCGCTCTCCTGGTGCCCCTGCTGCGCCTCGATGACAAATCCGAGGCGGCTATTCCGGCGTGATCCCGGCGGCCTGCAGCACCGGCCCCCAGATCGGCGCCTGCTCGGCCGTCCATTTCGCGAGTTCCTGCGGCGTGCCGCCCATGGCGACGAAGCCGCGCTTGCGCAACTCTTCACGCATCTCCGGCGTCGATACGGCGGCGTTCAACACTTCGTTCAGCTTGGCAACGATGGCGGGCGGCGTGCCGGGCGGCGCGATCAACGTGTAGACGATGGTGCCGTCGACGTCGCCCGCGCCCTGCTCCTTGAAGGTCTTGATCGCCGGCTCCGACTGGGCACGCTCGGGCGCCGCCATGCCGTAGGCCTTTAGCCTGCCGTTGGCGAGATACTGAGCCACGCTGGTCAGGCTCGACATGCCGAGCTTGACGTGTCCGCCCAGCAGGTCGGTGACCAGGGGGCCGGTGCCGCGAAACGGCACGTGCGTCAGCTTGATCTTGTTCAAAATGGCGTAGCGCTCAGTCGACAGATGCATCGGCGTGCTGACGCCCGCAGTGCCGTACTGCACGTCGCCCGGCGCCTTGCGCGCCGCCTCGGTGATCGCCGCCAAGTCGGCCCACGGTGCATCG
>DATHNU010000062.1:0-5042 GCA_035485695.1 Reyranella sp.
CGAAGGCGCGGAGCGCCGCGTCATCCTCGACGACCAAGATCGTTTCGCGGCCGCTGGCGCGTGCCGCGTCGGGCAAGCGCTCGGCGGGCCGCGCATGTTCGCCGGCGCCTTGATGGCGCGGCAGGTAGATCTTCACCGTCGTGCCGTGGCCGGGTTCGCTGTAGATGCGCACATGGCCCGAGGACTGCCGGACGAAGCCATAGACCTGGCTGAGCCCGAGCCCGGTGCCGCGGCCGGCCGCCTTGGTGGTGAAAAAGGGCTCGAAGGCGCGCTCCAGCGCATTCCTGTCCATGCCGCTGCCGGTGTCAGCGACGGCGATCAGCACGTACTGGCCGGGCTCAAGCGGCTCGGCGACCGCCCGCGCATAGGCCTCGTCGAGATAGGTGTTGGCGGTCTCGATGGTCATCTTGCCGCCTTCGGGCATGGCGTCGCGCGCGTTGACGGCCAGATTCAGGATCGCCGTCTCGAGCTGGTTTTCGTCGGCGAAGGCGAGCCACAGGCCGCCTGCCAGCACGATCTCGAGTTCGATCGCCTCGCCCAGGGTGCGGCGCAGCAGCTCGGCCGTGTCGGCGACCAGCCGGTTGGCGTCGAGCGGGCGGGGGTCGAGCGCCTGCTGGCGCGAAAAGGCGAGCAGGCGATTGGTCAGGATGGCGGCGCGTTGGGCGCCTTGCAGGGCAAGATCACGGGCGCGGGCGATGCGCGCGCCCGACGGGATGTCGCCGAGCTTGGCGAGCTCGCGGCCGATCACGTCCAGCCCGCCCATGATGACGGTCAGCAGATTGTTGAAGTCATGCGCCACGCCGCCGGTGAGCTGGCCGACCGCCTCCATCTTCTGCGACTGGCGCAGCAGATCCTCGGCCTTGCGGCGCGCCTCGTGCTGGGCCTCGAGCTCGTGGGTTCGGGCGCGCACGGCCTCTTCGAGCGTCTCGGTGAAGGCGCGGAGCTGGGCCGAGGCGCGCTTTTGCTCGGTGACGTCGACGCTGACGCCGACCACGCGCTGCGGCACGCCGGCGGCGTCGTAGAAGATCAATCGCCGCGCCTCGATCCAGCGCAACTCGCCGTCGCTCGGCCGTATGATGCGAAAGGCGATCTCGACTTGCGGCTCGCGGTCGGCGAAGGCCTGCTCCATGGACGCGGTGGCGCGCGGCTGGTCCTCGCGATAGACGCAGGCGAGGAGGGTCTCGTAGCGGCCGTCGAAATTGAGATTATCCAGGCCGTAAAGCTCGAGGCAGCGGGAGGAGAGGCGTGCCTTGCCCGACGCGACATCCCACTCGACGACGCCGAGGCGGCCGGCCTGTTCGGCCAGAGCGAGCAGCTCCGCGGCAGCCCGCGACGACCGATCTGCCGGCTCACCGCTCATGCTTCAGCCGCCCAGGATGCGTTTGGCGTCGGCCATCGCCTGCAACTTGCCGAAGGCGGTGCGCCGCGGTAGGTGATTGAAGCCGCAGGAGGAGGTGATGATGGTCTGCTCCGGCGCCAGCCAGCCGCAGGCGTGGATGCGCTCGACCACGGTCTCGCCGCTCTCGACCTTGGGATCCTGCACGTTGACCGCGCCGACGCCCAGCTGGCGGTCGCCCAGCCGGCCTTCGTAATGGTGCGCCATGTCGTATTCGACCAAGTAGGACGAGCACTCGATCCGGCAGACATGGTCGGCCTTGTAGCGGCCGATGTCGAAATAGCGGTGGCCGATCTGGCCGTCATATTCCTTGCCGACGGCATAGTTGCCCTGGCAGATGTGGGTCGAGACGTGGACGTTCTCGGGCAGATCCGCGATCGCGAGATTGATGGCGTCGACCGCGGCGGCGACCTCGCCATCGTCGGCCATGGTGAATAGCGGCTCGTCGATCTGGATGTTGCGGCAACCGGCGTCGGCCAGCATGCCAAAGTTATGGCGCAGGAGCTTGCCCGTATCGCCCATCATGCGGCCGATGTCGCCGTAATGCTCGTCGTAGGCGACGCGGCACAGCATGTGCGGCCCGGTCATGGTGATCTTGACCGGCCTCTTCGTCAGTGCCGAGATGGACTTGAACTCGTCGACCAGGCCGAGGTCGATGGTGTCCAGGATCGGGCCGCGGCAGGTCGCGGCGGGATGGAAGACGTCGGGGTCATGCGGCGTGATCGCCCTGGGTTTCGTACTGCCCTGGAAGGCGCCGATCTTCTGCCAGAAGAAGTTCAGCATGGCGTTGGGCGGCGAATGGCGGTTGTGCGTGCGGCGGTGCATTTCGCCGCCGGTCACGACGTCGATGCCGGCCAGCTCCTGGTCGAGGATGGCGGCCTCGGTGCAGCGGTATTGGGCGTCGGCCATGGCGGCGAGACCGAGCTGGCCCACGGCGACCAGGCGGTCGAGCGCCTCGTACCAGTCGGGCACGCTGTGCGCGCCGATCACGGTTGTGGCGTATTTTTGATATCGGGACATCGCCGCGGTCTCCCCCCCCACAGATCCACTGTAGCAGGTACCGCCGGCCAAAGAATGAAAAGCCCGCCCCGTCGGAACGGGGCGGGCCGATGTTTCGCCAAAGTCGGGAGACGCTTAGCGCGCCTCGACGACCTTGCCCTGGTCGTCGAGCACGACGGCGACCGGTGTATTGCTGGCGTTGCGGGCCACGGCATGCCAGGTGCCGTCGGTGCCGCGCGACACGCCGCGAACGGACGAGTAGCCGTTCTTCTCGATCTGAGTGCGCGCGACCGCCTGGGCCACGGTGACGGTGGGCTCGCTGCGCGGGCCCAACGGGTCGGCCGTAAGGGCATCGCGTGGCATGGTCGCGCCGCCGATCGGTGAACGAGCCTCGGCTTGCGTGGCCGCGGCGGCGAGGACGAGGGCTAGGACGATGAGGGGACGGTTCGTCATTTCAGTTGATCTCCTTGTTACTCTACTACTTTTGAGACGTGTCCTTGCGGACGCGCGCCATCCTGCCGAGCAATGCGGCGACTTTGTGGTGAGGCGGTTCACGAGCGAATGATCGCGCGCATCAACCGTGCTGCAAGTTTCGACGGCCTAGACGGCGGCGACGCCGATCAGCGATTCGTGCAGCCACAGGACAATGAAGTAAGCCACGGTGCCGATCGCGATCACGATCGCATCGTTGCGACCGAAGCCCGCCACCGGCGGGGCACCCGGATCGCCGCGTCGCTTGGCGGCGATACGATCGTAGACGGCCCAGGCGAGCAGGGCGCCGAACAACAGCATCGAGCCCAGGTCGCCATTCACCAGCAAGTGAGAAAGCGCCCAGGTCTTGACGGCGACAAGCATGGGATGACGCAGCGTAGCCTTGATCTTGCTGGGCGGCGCGTAGGCTGATGCCAGCGCCACGAAGGCGAACCACAGCAGCACCAGTGCGATGGGGTGGAAGATCGCGAAGGGCGGGTTCCAGATCTGGATGTAACCGGCGCTGCGATAGCGGCTGAAACCCCAGACGATCAGCACGAGGCCGACCGCTGATACCAGCGAGTACAGCCCCTTGTAGGGGCCTTCGCCCAGCCGGCCGATCACCGCCGCGCGCGCCGTGCGCATCGTGGTGAAGGTGTGGATGCCGAGGAAAAGGACCAAACCCAGGATCAGGAGACTCATGACGACTCCACGGCGGGCGATGAGCGATTGCCGGGCACGATATCACAGGCGGCTCGATGACAGGCCAGTTCTATAGCAGGAGCGTGGCGCAGTCCCTGGTCGGGTCCCCGGCTTTGGGCGGATTGGCCGCCCACGCAAAAATGCCGAAGAAAAGCACGGCGGCGAATGCGGCCACGGCCATGGACCACAGGCTGCCGTCGAGGCGGCGGCGGAGATGCTCGAGATAGCCGATGCTCATCAGCCGATCCGTCCACGGGCTGAGCTTCCGCAAAGTCACCCGCGCATCGTCCGCATTGCCGGCCACCATTCCGCGCAGGATGTCGAGTGCGTCCTTACGCGCAGCGACGACCTGTCCGACCGTCGGATATTGCGATGGCATCAGATCGTAGGCGTGCGTGTCGACGAATTCGCGCAGCGCTGCATCGGCCACGATGTCGCCGAGGAAGAATGGCGGGGTTACCAGAAGGCGCAACGCCTTGGCGATCACCCAGGCCGCGATCAGCAAGCCGATGAATCCGGCGCCCACCGCCAGGTAGAGCCGTTCGCCGAAGGGCAGGCTGCCGAGGCCGGTCAGCGGGCTGGTGCCGACGACGGCGGCCGTCATCGCAGCGAAAGCCGTGACCAGCCACTTCACGGTCTCGCGGATGTTCGCTCGAGCTGCAGCAAACGGATCGCTGGCCGCATCGCTCATGGAATTTTCTTGCCAGGCCGTATGTTGATGGAGATCGAATTTCCAAAGTCCGAACCCAGTCGCTTCGTGACGTCGTGGACATGAAACGGCTTGGTCGACTGCCATGTGAAGTCGACCTTGCCTTGCCGAATATATTTGACCATGTCGCTTGCCGATTCGATTGCAATCGAAGAAGCCAAGGGCTGGAGCGGCGGGTGCCCGAGCGAACCGCGTACGGGCGGATCACCGATTACCAGACCAAAGCTGATGGCGCCCCGGCCATACAACTCATCGATCGTGCCGCGCGAGGCGCTTGAGCCACCGGACGTGCCGGGCGGTCTTGGCGGCACCAGGATGGTTTCATTGCCGCAAGTGATCTCGAGCGTTCCATCGGAGCGCCAACTGGTTTTGATGGACATGCGAGTTCCCCCCCCTCTGCGCCTAAGGCTAGAGAGGTTGTGATATAGTATCAAGATACAACCTCTGATCACGGTAATGCCCATTGGCACGGTAGGCACTTTCGCCGCACCGGTCAGCGGAGGGTGCGAAAACTCACATTTCCTGCCCCGGGGACGTCTTATTTGAGACCTGACGGCGACAAGATGCTGGGCCGAAATAACAGCAACTTGTCGGCGGGTTCAGGCGTTCTTCCCATACAGCCGTCAAAGGCGGCCCGGGGCGCTCCATGCGAATGTTGTCTGTAGCTATTACCTCGATCCTGCTGCTGGCCAGTGGGCCCGTCTTTGCACAGCAGGTCGCCCTGACACAGGCCAAGCCCGATTGCCCGCCGGGCGAACCGGATTC
>DATHNU010000063.1:0-5667 GCA_035485695.1 Reyranella sp.
TGGCGCCGTATGTGCGGTATCATTTGCCTTTGCTTCTTGAGGTTCCCTTCAGCGACCGCTACGACGAATTGCCAAATATCAAGAGCGGGCAATGGTGAGATCCAGCTATTTGAGCGGTAGGGGCTAGCGGGTTCTTGAACGCCTGGAAAAACGAAAGGAAGTGCCCTTATGGCAAACACGACGGCGGAGCTCGAGGCGCTTCTCATGCAGCGGTCGCTCACCGATCCGGAGCTTGTAGCTGCGGTGGAAGCGGCGGCGGACTTTCGGATCCTGCCGGATGCCACTGTGATCAAGATCGGCGGTCAGAGCGTCATCGATCGAGGGCGCGCTGCGGTTTACCCGCTCGTCGACGAGATTGTCTCTGCTCGTAAGGTCCACAAGCTCCTCATCGGGACCGGAGCAGGCACCCGGGCTCGGCATCTCTACTCGATCGCGGCCGGGCTTCGCCTGCCGGCCGGCGTGCTTTCGCAACTCGGCGCTTCGGTTGCCGATCAGAACGCAGCGATGCTGGGGCAGCTCCTTGCCCAGCACGGTATCTCCGCCGTCAGCAGCGCCGGGCTCTCGGCTGTGCCGCTCTTCCTTGCCGAGGTGAACGCCGTCGTCTTCAGCGGCATGCCGCCCTACAGCCTGTGGATGCGTCCCGCGACCGAGACCGTGATACCGCCTTACCGCACCGACGCCGGATGCTTCCTCGTGGCCGAGCAATTTGGCTGCAAGGCGATGATCTACGTGAAAGACGAAAACGGCCTCTACACCGCGAACCCAAAGACCTCGAAGGGCGCCACGTTCATCCCGAGGATCTCGGTGGCCGAGATGAAGGCAAAGGGGCTGCAGGACTCGATCCTCGAGTTCCCGGTGCTCGATCTGCTCGCCTCGGCACGCTACGTCCGCGAGGTGCAGATCGTGAATGGCCTTGTCCCAGGCAATCTGACCCGCGCGCTCGCCGGCGAGCGCGTCGGCACCATCATCACCGCGAGCTGAAGAGAACCATCGCCATGGCTGACACTAACCAGATCAAGCACGTCGCCTCGCCGCTCGCGCGGCAGACCCTCCTCGATGGCGATCTCACCCGTCCCGTCGCCGGCAGCCGCCCGATCCGGCTCCTTCCCTGGGTACAGGTCGTGAAGATCGGCGGCCGCTCCATCATGGATCGCGGCCATGAGGCGATCCTCCCGCTCGTGGACGAGTTGCGGACGCTTCTGCCCGAACACCGTCTGCTCATCCTGACCGGTGCCGGCGTCCGCGCCCGCCACCTCTACAGCGTTGGCCTCGACCTCGGCCTACCAGTCGGGTCGCTTGCGCCGCTCGCTGCAAGTGAGGCCGGCCAGAACGGCCATATCCTGGCGAGCCTGCTGGCCCCCGAGGGCGTCTCCTATGTCGAGCACCCCACCATCGCGAACCAGCTCGCCATTCACCTCTCCGCGGCCCGCGCGGTGGTTGGCAGTGCCTTTCCTCCGTATCACCATCACGAGTTCCCGACCGAGCGCCTCCCGCTCCACCGCGCCGACACTGGCGCGTTCTTGCTTGCCGACGCGCTGGGAGCTGCCGGCCTCACGATCGTGGAGGACGTGGACGGGGTGTACACCACTGATCCGCATGGCGCCGACGGGAAGCAGGCGAAGCTGCTCCGGGAGACAAGCGCCGCCGAACTTACAAAGTTTCAAGGCACGCTGCCGCTCGATCGCGCACTCCTCGAGGTGATGGCCAACGCGCGGCACATCGAGCGCGTGCAGGTCGTGAATGGACTCGTTCGCGGCCGGCTCACTGCGGCGCTGCGGGGCCAGCATGTCGGGTCGATCATTCATACCGGCGCGCGCCCGGCCTGAGCTCACAAGCGCCGGCGGATCGGTCCCACGCCGCTAGCTGGTCAAGTCGGCATTCCCGGGCAGAACACCATCGTTGGCATTTTCCAGCGCTGGAAGTTTTCCGGTGCGATCAAGACTGCCGAGCGCAAGCTTGCCGATAAGACCTTGGTTCATGGTGGCCAGGCCCTGATGGCCTGGGCGGTGGGCAACGCGCGTGTCGAACCCAGAGGCAACGCCATCGTCATCACGAAGCAAGCCTCAGGCACTGCAAAAATCGATCCGCTAATGGCCACGTTCAAAAGAGAGAACTGGCGTATGATCCTGACGCGCACTGGACAGAGTGACTTGGCCTGTCTCAGCGTTCCCACAATCGACGGGGCATCCGTACGGCTAGAGGCCCGGAACGGGCGGTAGTTCGCGGCCTTTTCCGGATTGTCTCTGTTAGTAGCGTTGCCATGAATGGCAGGAGAGACTTGCTTCGAACGATGGGCACCGTGTTGCAACGGCGTTGGTTTCGCAGCCCTGACGGCTTTGTGAGATGCCATCGGCCTTGCGCGGAGGGTAGCTTGCCGGGATGATGGACCCTCAAGGTCCCCGCAGGATATACCCGCCGACATGAGCCAAGCCTGGGCGGAAGTCCCCGACCGAATTCGCGCCGGAAAGACGTTGCCGGAACCGTGGGAGGGCCTATTCGGCGCACTGCGGCGGGACGCCGGCAAGTGCATGACGATCGGGCAGCTCGGCCAGTCGCTGGACGGGCGCATCGCCACCCTGTCCGGCCACTCACATTATATCAGCGGCTCGGAAGGGCTGGCGCATCTGCACCGCCTGCGGGCGGTGGTTGACGCCGTCGTGGTCGGGGCCAACACGGTGCGTCTGGACGATCCGCAGCTGACGGTGCGCCACGTCGACGGCCCGAACCCGGTGCGCGTGGTGATCGACCCGCGCCGCACCCTCCCGGCCACAGCCCGCGTCTTTGCCGCCGACGGGATTTCCCGCATCGTGATCACGCGCGCGGACGCGCCCCTCGCGGCCGGGGAGGACGTCGAGACGATCGTCCTGCCCGAAACAGGCGGCCTCTTCGCGCCGGCGGCAATCCTCGAGGCCTTGGCCGCCCGCGGCTTGCGACGCGTGCTGATCGAAGGCGGTGCGCAGACCGTTTCGCATTTCCTGGCCGCCGGCTGCCTCGACCGGCTGCACATCGTGGTGGCGCCGGTCATTCTCGGCTCCGGCATTCCCGGACTTGTTCTGCCAGCGATCGCGCGGATGAATGAGGCGTTGCGGGTGCCAACGCACATTCGCGCGCTGGGCGATGAGGTGCTGTTCGATTGCGACCTGTCGACCCGGCGCTCACGACAGACTTTCCAGCACCCGGGCAAACTGCGCGCCTGAATCAGCCCACGAGGGCAGGGCGCTGGCTTCGGCGCGGGCCCCCATGGCCAGCGCGCGGCGACGGACGTCGTTTCCGATAAGCTCACGCAACGCCTGCGCCAATGCGTCGATGTCGCCCGGCGGCACGAGGATACTGGCAGAGGCCGGCACGGTCTGCGGGATAGCGCCGCCGGTCGTGCCGACGACCGGCAGGCCATGGGCGATCGCCTCGGCATAGGCCATGCCGTAGCCTTCGAAATGGGATGCCAGCACGAACAGATTCGCGTCCGCGTACAGCGCGGCCAGGCGCCCGGACGACACCGCGCCCATGTTCTCAATCCGGTCCTCTAGGCAGTGGTGCGCGACGGCGGCGTCGAGACGCGCAACGGCCTGCAGATCGCGCGTGCGATCGCCGACGATCGTCAAACGCCAAGGCAGATCGGTCAGCCGCGCCAGCGCTTCGACCAGAAGGTCGAAGCCTTTTCGCGGAACGATGGCCCCGACGGAAAGCAACCGCAGCGGGGCGCGGTCGCTGCCTGTCGCGAACGAACCGCGGTCGGTGCCGGGCACAATGACGTCGATGTGCCCGGACGGCACGTCGAACCGCGCAGCCAGAAGTTCGGCCGTCGCGCGGCTGGTCGCGACGATCCTTCGGGTCAATGCGAGAGCGGCACGTTCGCTGTCGTGGAGCCGCGCCGCCTCTTGGGGCGTGAGGCCGCTTTCCAGCGCCAGCGGATGGTGGACCAAAGCCACCACGGGCCACTCGGGATGCAGCAGCAGCGCCGCTTCCGGAAGTACCCCGAACGCAAGGCCGTCGATCACCAGCGGGCGGTCCGTCGGCGTCGCCAGTAGCCGCTCTTGCGCGATGGCTTTTTGCGCCGGGCTGGGTCGGGGAAAGCCGTCACCGAGCTGCAGCAACGTCACGTCCCGGCCGAGCCGGCGCAATTCGGCGATGATACGGCGGTCGTAGCCATAGCCGCCGCTGAGCGTCGTGATGTCGCCCGGCACGGCGAAGGTGGCGCGCCCGGTCACAACGGCGCTTCGTACCAGGCTCTCGCGACATGCGATTCAGAGATCGTGACCCGGATCGCCTTCAACGCCTTGCCGTCGCGGCCGAGCCCACCGACGCGCGCTGCGTCGGCCAGCCGGTCGTGGACGTGGCGGGTCAGCACTTCGGTCGTGGTGTTGCGACCGGCGAAGTCGGAAACGGCGTCGAGGTTCTTGTAGTTCAGTGGGCCCAGGATCGACTTTAGCACCTCGTGGGCGCGGCCGATGTCGACCACGATGCCGTTGTCGTCGAGCGTGTCGGCGAGGAAGGCGGCGTCCACGACGAAGGTCGCTCCGTGCAGGGCCTGGGCGGGGCCGAACACCGCGCCCTTGAAAGAATGGGCGATCATGATGTGATCGCGGACTTCGACTGCGTACACGAGGTGTCTCCTTGTGTCAGGAATAGTCGATGCGTTGGCACAGGATGCCGCTGCCGGCGCCGAGGAGGCGCGGTAGATGCGCCGGCAGATCCTCGAAGGCAAGCGGGTGTTCGATCAGCACGTCGAGCCGGTCGTCGGCGAGCAGGCTCAAGGCCTGCTCGAGGCGGCGGCGATGCGTCCACTCCCGGCGATGCGACGGCGCCACCTTGCCGACTTGGCTGGCGATCAGCTTGAGCCGGCGGCTGTGGAACGCGCCGCCCAGCGGCACCGGCACGGTCGCACTGCCGTACCAACTCAGCTCGAGAATAGTCGCCTCGTCACCAGCCGCCGCCAGCGCGGTCGCGAGGCCGGCGGCGCTCGCGCTGGCATGGATGACAAGCGCGCAGTCGGCGGGCGCGCGATGCGGTGCTGCGAACCCTAGGCCGAGCACCGAAGCGATCCTCGCACGCGTCGGGTCGATGTCGACGAGCGTCACGTTGGCCGATTCCAGCTCCTTGCAAAGCCATCCCGTCAGTGCGCCGACCACGCCCGCACCCACCACGGCGACGCGGCCGAAGGGACCGGGTCCGGCATCCCAGACGGCGTTCAATGCGGTTTCCATGTTGGCGGCCAGAATAGCGCGTGCCGCCGGCACGTCGGGCGGCACAGGAACCGCCGCTGCTATCGGCACGTCGAACAGCGCCTGATGCGGATGGAGTACGAAGACCGCGCGTCCGAGGAAATCGGCGGCGCCGCTCTCGACGACACCGACCGTCGCGTAGCCGTATTTCACCGGGAAAGGGAAGGCGCCCGCCATGAAAGGCGCGCGCATACGCTCGAATTCGGACGGCGGTACGCGCCCGTGGGCGACCAGCGCCTCCGTTCCACGGCTGACCGCGCCATGGCGGGCTCGCACGCGCACCGCGCCGGCGGCCAGCGGTTCTAATCTCTCGTCGCGGACTTCAGCTTGGCCCGCGCCAATATACCAGAGTGCACGAGTCGCCGCAGCGTCGCTCATAGGCTCAAGGCAATTTGATCGAGCAGTTCATCTCGCATGATATCATGGAATTTTCGAGGGGATCATT
>DATHNU010000064.1:0-2028 GCA_035485695.1 Reyranella sp.
CGCCCTTGTAGTCCTGCCGCCTCAGCATCTCGGCCGCCGCGAAACCCGCGGCGCCGCCGCCCACGATCACGATCCGATCCGGCGCCGGACTGGCCGGCTTGCCGCGGCGCGCTGGCTTCACATCCGTTCGCCTCGCCGTCACGAACACCTTGCCGTCGCGCTGGTCGACCGACCAGCAGTCGATCGGACTGAGGGCCGGGGCATGCAACGCTTCGCCCGTCCGCAGGCTGAAGCAGGCGTGGTGCCAGGGACAGCGCACGGTGTCGCTGACAACGAGGCCATCGGCGAGCGGGCCGTGATAGTGGCTGCAGTGCGCCGCCGTCGCGAACACCTCCTTGCCGACGCGGACCAGCAGCACCTGTTCCTCGCCGACGTGGCCGGCCAGCATGCCGCCGTCAGCGAGTTCTGCGAAGGCAATGCCTGCAGCCAGGTCGGGACCGCTGGGCTTGGCTTGATCGTCGGCCATTTTGTTCTCCTTGAGCGCCGTTGGAGAGCATGGGAAACCTCGCACGCCATGTCCACCTCCCCTGCCCTGATCTGCCTCGGCGAGCCCCTGATCGAGTTCAACCGGCCGCGCGAGGGCGACGGGCGAACCTGGCTGCAGGGTTTCGGCGGCGATTCGCAGAATGTCGCGATCGCGGCCGCCCGCCAGGGTGCGGCGGCAGGCTACCTCACCAGCCTCGGCCAGGACTGGATGGGCGACGCCTTTCTCGAGCTGTGGCGGTCCGAAGGCGTCGATGCCTCCCGTGTGAACCGCCATCCCAGTGCGCCGACCGGCGTCAGCTTCGTCACCCACAGCGATGCCGGCCACAAGTTCGACTATCTGCGCAAGAATTCCGCAGCGTCCCTGATGACGCCGGATGGCCTACCCAAGGATTACATCGCCGGCGCCCGGTTCTTTCACCTCTCGGCCATCGGCCAGGCGATCAGCGAGAGCGCGCGCGCCACCTGCGACGCCGCCATCTCGGCCGCCCGCGCCGCTGGCGTAAAGATTTCCTACGACACCAACCTTCGCTTGCGGCTGTGGGATCTCGACACCGCGCGCCGGACGATCGATGCCACCATCGCGCGCTGCGACGTCGCCCTGCCGAGCCTCGACGATTCGCAGCAGCTCACCGGCCTCACCGCGCCGGACGCCATCGCCGACTGCTATCTGAAGCTGGGCGCGCCGCTGGTGGCCCTGAAAATGGCGGCTGACGGCTGCCTGATCGCGACGCCCGACAAGCGCCTTCGCCTGCCCGCGCATCGCGTCGAGGCGGTCGACGCCACCGGCGCCGGCGACACGTTCGACGGTGCCTTCCTGACGCGGCTGATGGCCGGCGACGATCTCGCGACGGCCGGGCGCTACGCCAATGTGGCGGCCGCTCTCTCCACACGCGGCTACGGCGCGGTGACGCCTATTCCGCGGGCGGCCGAAGTCCTGGCTGAACTGGCGCGCGGCTAAAGCGCGGGGTGAGCGCCCGCACGAAGCGGCCGAATACCGTCACCTGCTGGGTGATCCAGCCGCGGCCATTGTCGGCATCCACCAGCGGATTGTCGACGCCGGTCGGCCGGTGCTTGCCGTCGTAGATCGCCGTGCCGAACAGCATGTCCCAGATCGGGAACACCGGGGCAAAATTGTGGTCCTGGATGTGGCGTTCGTCGGGACTCGCCAGCGCATGGTGGATGCGGTGGAAGCGCGGCCCCACGATCAGCCGCTCGCCCACCCGGCCGAAGCTCATATCGACATTGGCATGCGACCAGCTCTCGATCAGCCGCCCGATCATCAGGATCAGGATGTAGTCATCGGGCTGGACGCCCACGAACTGCGCGAAAATGACGAGCGCCAGGGTGATCAGCAGGTCGTCGATGATGTGGTTGCGATCGTCGCTCCACACCGTCACCCGGCGCTGGCTGTGATGCAGGCTGTGCAGCGCCCACCACCAGGAGAATTTGTGCTGGGCGCGGTGCAGCCAGTAGGCGGCGAAATCGTAGAGCGCGAAATAGACCAGGAAGGAGCCGAGCGCGCTGTCATGCAGTCCCGGCAGG
>DATHNU010000065.1:0-2571 GCA_035485695.1 Reyranella sp.
ATGGTGCAGACGTGCTGCACGTTCTGGCGCCCGATTCGCCCAGACCCGCGGTCGGCACCAAGCTCCACACGACGCTCGACTGGGACCGCCGGCTGCTGCACATGCGCATGCACACGGCGCTTCATGTCATGTCGGCCGTGATCAAGGGCAATGTCACCGGCGGCCAGGTGGGCGCCGACAAGAGCCGGCTCGACTTCAATCTCGAAGGCGAGGTTCCGGCCAAGGAGTGGGTCACCGAGGAGATCAACAAGCTGATCGCGCTGGACCGACCGGTGACGCCGCAATGGATCACTGACGAGGAACTCACCGCGCGGCCCGAGCTGGTCAAGACGATGAGCGTGCGCCCGCCGATGGGCGCTGGTCGCGTGCGCCTGCTGGCCATCGAGGGTATCGACCTGCAGGCCTGCGGCGGCACGCACGTGGCGCGCACCGGTGAGATCGGCCGGGTCGAGTGCATCAAGATCGAGAACAAGGGCAAGATGAACCGGCGCTTCGTGATCGCGCTGACGTAGAGGCAATCGGAGCGCGGACCTCCAGGTCCGCATCATGAGCTTGAGCGGACCTGGAGGTCCGCGCTCCACTGAAAGAGGAACGCGATGGACTACGCAAGACCCGACGCGCTGGTCAGCACCGACTGGCTGGCCGCCCGCCTCGATGCGCCGGACATCCGACTGGTCGACGGCTCGTTCTACCTGCCGGCGCAGAAGCGCGATCCCAAGGCGGAGTTCGTGGCCCAGCACATTCCCGGTGCGGTGTTCTTCGATATCGACGAGATCGCCGACACGGCGAGCCCGCTGCCCCACATGCTGCCGTCTGCCGAGAAATTTTCCGCGCGCGTGCGCAAGCTCGGTTTGGGCGACGGCAACAAGATCGTGGTCTACGACACGACGCCGATGCTGGGCGCCACGCGCGTCTGGTGGATGTTCCGCGCCATGGGTCACAAGGATGTCGCGGTGCTCGACGGCGGCCTGCCCAAGTGGATGAAGGAAGGCCATCCGGTCACCGACGACCCGACGCCGCCGCGCGAGCGGCACTTCACGGCGCGTATCGACAATACGCTGGTGCGCTCGGTCGACGACGTGAAGGCGCTGCTCGACAGCAAGCGCGAGCAGATCGTCGACGCGCGGGCGGCCAACCGTTTCCGTGGCGAGGTTCCCGAGCCGCGGCCTGGCCTGCGCGTCGGCCATATGCCGGGCGCCTTCAACCTGCCCTACAACGAGTTGCTCGATCCCCAGACCGGCACCATGCTGCCGGCCGACAAGCTCGGCGCGCGCATCGCGGCGTCCGGCCTCGACCCCGTGAAGAAGGTGACGGCGAGTTGCGGCTCGGGCGTCAGCGCCTGCGTCGTGGCACTCGGCCTCTACCTGACGGGCGCACCGGAGGCAGCGATCTATGACGGCTCGTGGACGGAGTGGGGCGGCCGTGCCGACACGCCTATCGTCACCGGCGCCTGACCTCTTCGCCCACCAGCCGCCGCCGCGCGCCGACGGGCGGCTGCCGATCACCATCACTTACCTCGAGATGGTGCCGCGTGACTGGACGCGGCGTGGACGGGCGCCTGACATCGATGTGATCCTGGAGAGGATCGCGGCGCCCACCGCCGCCTTCTACCGCGAGCTCTACGACCGCGTCGGCCGGCCATGGCTGTGGTACGAGCGTCGGCTTCTGTCCGATGCTGCCCTGCAGGCTTTGCTGGACCAGCCCGGCCACGAACTGCATGTCGCGCGGCACGACGGCAGCCTGGTGGGCTATATCGAGCTCGCCGGTGACGACCTGGCATTCTTCGGACTCACGCTTGCCTACGTCGGCTGCCGCATAGGCCCGTGGTTGCTCGACCGGGCCGTCGAACGGGCTTTTGCACGCGGTACGACTCGGCTGACCCTCAACACCAACACGCTCGACCATCCGAAGGCGCTCGAGACTTATCGCAGAGCGGGCTTTCGGGTGACGCGCCGCGAGGCCAGGGAATTGCAGGATCCGCGCGTGCTATGGCCCGATCTCTATCGCTGGCCGCCGCTTGGAACCGTGTGCCATAGTGCGATCCCATGACCAGCAAGAAAACTTATACCCGCCCCGACACTGTTTTGGCCGTCGCCGGGCGCGATCCCGCCAACAACTTCGGCATCGTCAACCCACCCGTCTATCACGCCTCGACGATCCTCTCCCCGACCATGGAGAAGTTCGAGAATCGCGTGCCCTTCGAGGGCTACGGCTACGGTCGCAACGGCACGCCGACCCAGAAGGCATTGGAGGACGCGGTCGCCGCCATCGAGGGCGCCCATCGCTCGATCGCCGTGCAGTCCGGGCTCGCCGCCGTCACCGGCGCGATCGTGGGCTTCCTGAAGACCGGCGATCACATGCTGCTGACCGATAACGCCTACGGCCCGGCGCGGCGCTTCGCCAACACCACGCTCAAGAACTTCGGCGTCGAGACGACCTTCTTCGATCCCATGATCGGCGCCGGCATCGAGAAGCTGATACGACCCAACACCAAGGTGGTCTATCTCGAGGCGCCCGGCTCGCAGACCTTCGAGGTACAGGACGTCGATGCCATCGCCGCCGTCGCCAAGA
>DATHNU010000066.1:0-14268 GCA_035485695.1 Reyranella sp.
CTTGGGCTTGCGGTCAAGCAGCTCGGTGATGTCGAGGATCTGCGCCGCCTGCTTGACCCGCCGATCTATCTCGTCCTTGGGGCGTCGCTTCAGCTTGAGGCCGAACGACATGTTCTCGTAGACGTTCATGTGCGGGTAGAGCGCGTAGTTCTGGAACACCATGGCGATGTCGCGGTCCTTGGGCGGCACGTCGTTGACGACGTCGCCGCCGATCGCGATGTCGCCGCCGGTGATCTCCTCGAGACCGGCGATCATGCGCAAGGTCGTGCTCTTGCCGCAGCCCGAAGGCCCGACCAGCACGATGAACTCCTTGTCGGTGATGTCGAGGTCGATACCGCGAACAGCCAGAACTTCGTCGTATTTCTTGACGACTTTACGCAGCGTTACTTGAGCCATTGTCCGTTACCCTTTGGTCGCCCCGGCCGTCAGACCCGCGATGTAATAGTCCATGAGGAAGGCGTAGATGATGAGCGGCGGAGCAGCACCAAGCAGCGCGCCGGTCATGATCTGGCCCCAGTTGAACACGTCACCCTTGATCAGCGTGGTGACGATGCCGACCGGCAACACCAGCTCGCTTGTCGAGGTGGTGAAGGCCAGCGGATAGAGGAACTGCGCCCACGCCACCGTGAAGGTGAAGATGGTCGCGGCGATGATGCCGGGCAGCGCTACCGGGATGAAGATCTTGGTCAGCGTCTGCATCCAGGTCGCGCCGTCGATCAGCGCCGCCTCGTCGAGTTCCTTGGGAATCGAGGCGAAGTATCCGATCATGATCCAGGTGGCGAACGGCACCGTGAGCGTCGGATACAGGATCATCAACGTCCACCAGTGATTCATCAGCTGGATGTCGAAGGTGTCGTTGACCCAGGCAAACATCTTGAACAGCGGGATGAACAGCAGCGTGTCCGGGATCAGGTAGGTCAGGAACACGCCGGTCGCCAGCGCGGCCGAGCCCCAGAACTTCATGCGGGCGAGCGCGAAGGCGGCGATGACGCTGATCACCATGGTGATGATGACGACGAACACCGACACGATCGCCGAGTTGCGAAAGAAGGTGAGGTATTGGTTCTGCGAGAGAAGCTCGATGTAGTTGGCGAGCGTCGGCGAGTAGACCCACCACGGATTGGTCGCCGCCGAGATCTCGGCGCTGGACTTCAGCGAGGTGATCAGCATGTAGAGCGGCGGCATCAGGAAGAAGCAGGCGAACAGCACCAGGAAGAAATAGGACCAGCGCAGCGCCCACCGCCGGTCGCGGCTCATGCTGCCGTATCTGCCGTGAGCCGGCGTGGCGGCGGTGGTCGTGGCAATCGCGGCGTCGGCCATCAGACTTCACTCCCCCGCTTGGTGATGTCGCGCAGGATGAAGACCGCGGCCACCGCCAGGATCGGCACCATGAACAGCGAGACGGTGGCACCCAGCGGGATATCGCCGCTTTCGATGCCGACACGGAACGCCCAGGTGGCGAACACGTGCGTCGTGTTGAGCGGATCGCCCTTGGTCAAGACGCGCACGATGTCGAAGTTGGCGAAGGTGACGATCAGCGAGAACAGCACCGTGATGGCGATGATGTTGCGCATCATCGGCAGGCTGACGTACCAGATGCGCTGCCACCATGTCGCGCCGTCGATCGACGCCGCCTCGTAGAGCTGCTCGGGCACCGACTTGAGCGATGCCAGATACATGATCATGAAGAACGGCGCGCCGAACCAGACGTTCACCAGGATGACGGAGAAGCGCGTCCAGCCGGTCTCGCCCAGCCAGGCGATGCGGTCCAGCCCGACATGCTCGAGCAGCCAGTTGAAGGCCGAGTAGGACGGGTCGAACAACCACAGCCAGGCGAGCGTGCTCATGGCTGGCGGGATGACCCAGGGAACGAGCAGCATGCCGCGCCACTTGCGCTGGCCCTTGGTCGGGATGTTGTGCACGAAGTGGGCGACCACGAAGCCGATGATCGCCTTGAAGATCACCGCCGTGATGGCGAACAGGCACGACTGGTAGACCACCATCCAGAAGGTGTCGCGCCCGAACAGGAACTCGAAATTGCCCAGTCCGACGAACCGCGTCATGCCCTTGTTGAGCATCGCCAGGTAGACGGCATAGCCCGCCGGATAGGCCACCAGCGTGAGGATCAAGAGAATCAGAGGCAGCGTCATCAGGAAAGCGATGGTCGATTTGCGTTGCATCAGCTTGTGCAGGCTGCTGCGGCCATCTGCACTGACGGTGATCGATCCTCTGGCGGCGATGTCTGCCATTGCTAGCTCCGGACGTTGCAGGTCGCTTGGGCGTCCGGCGGGGCGCCAACCGAAGGCCGCGCCCCGCCGATTCCGCGGGCGCGCCTAGTTGCGCATGAAGCCTTCGATCTCCTTCGACGCCCAGTCGAGCGTCTTGTCCATGGCCTCGCCCTTGTAGTAGCGAACGGCCATCTGGGTCGCGATGCCCTGGTTGTAGATCTGCTCGGCGATCTTGTGCGGCGCAGGGGCTGCAGCGACCGAAAGCGTCTGGTGGTTGTACGGGTTCGGGTAGTGGTAGAGCGTGCCCTTGGGCGGCCCTTCCTCGGCCCACGTCTTGAACGTCGTGAGCTTCTCGAAGGACGGCAGATCGTAGCCGCCGCTGGCGATCACCATCTTCTCGGCCGACGAGGCCTGCGAGAGGTGGGCGAGCAGGCTCTTGGCCGCCGACTGGTTCTTGCTGAAGCTCCAGATGCCCCAGAAGAACGGCAGGAACGGCGCGAAGCGGCCCTTGGGTCCCGCCGGGAAGCCGTGCGTCCAGCACTGCTCCGCGACCTTCGGTGCATCGCGCTTGGCCACCGCCCAGGCGCTGGGCGGGTTCATGATCAACGCGCCCTGACCCGACACCAGCCACTTGTTGTTGGACGCGTCATCCCACGACGGCACGTCGCTCGGCATGGCCGCCTGCAGTTTCTTGTAATACTCGAGCGCCTGGCGAACCTGGTCGTTCTTGACCACGATTTCGCCCTTGGCGTCGACAAGGATGGCGCCGAAGGAATGGAAGATGGCGCCGATCGTATCGACCGAGTCGGATGTCGTGCCGAGACCGATTCCGAAGGGATGGCCGCCCTTGTTGCAGTCTTCCGCCGCCTTCAGGAAGGCGTCCAGTGTCCAGGCGTCGGCCTTGGGCGGTGCGCCGGCAGGATACATCGCCTGGATGTCGATCCCGGCGAGATCCTTCAGGTAATCGATGCGCGAGCACGGACCCTTGATCTGGCTGCCCACCGTGGCCGGCACGGCGAGCCATTTGCCGTCGATCTTGCCGAGATACTCGACCGTCGCGTTGACGGCACCGTTCTCCTTGATCAGCGGCTCCATGACATCGTTGACCGGCACCAGCTGATCGGCATAGCGCGCCGGCAGGAAGGTGTTCTGGGCGAGAATGTCGTGACCCGACTTCGCCTGCGCTTCCGCCGCGGTGGTCAACAGCAGCTTGTTGCCTTGCGAGGTGATGAAGTCGATCTGGACGTCGACCTTCTCCTTCTCGGCCCACTCCTTGACCAGCGTTTCGGTCGCTCCGTTGGCGTTGGGCACCCAATGGTCCCAGAAGCCCACGGACAATTTGCCCGCGGCGTAGGCGCCGCGAACGAAGGGAGCGGCGATGAATGCCGTCGACGCCGCCGCAGTACCGGCGACAAAACGACGACGACCTACTTTCCTGGACACCATACAATTTCCTCCTAGTCGATTTCGATGACTCTCAAGGGAGCCTTGATTCGGATGCTATGCACAAGCCGCGGATCAAGCAATGCATTTTCGGATAAGTGGGGCGCTTCAGCGGCGATTTGACAGCCTCGGACGAGACCCGGATGCTCCGGCCGCCGAAAAACGGGAGGAGCGTTCGTGCGTGAAAACTGTGTGAAATCGAGTCGGACGAAGCACGCCCGCAGTACCGGCACGTCCTGAGATGCAGCACATTCCTGCCGCAAATCCATGGCTCGCCGCCGTCGAGCCGTCGCCCATCGGAGAAACCAAGCGCTGGGTGCTGGGTCGCATCTTTCCCGCCGACCGACCGCTGATCGACCTCAGCCAGGCAGTACCGGGATATCCGCCGGCCCTCGAATTGCGCCGGCATTTGGGCGAGCTGCTGCTCGACCCGGCGGTGCACGGTTACACGCCGATCCTGGGCCTGCCGGCGTTGCGCGAAAACTATGCCGCCCACCTCGCAGACTTCTATGGAGCACCGGTCGCCCCCGGCGAAGTCGGCATCACCTCGGGCTGCAACCAGGCCTTCTGCTTGGCAATGATGAGTCTCGCCAAGGCCGGCGACCAGGTCATCCTGCCGCGCCCGCACTATTTCAATCACGACATGTGGATGCGCATGCAGGGCATCGAGCCGGTGTCGCTCGATTTTCGCCCCGGGTCCGGCGCCATCCCGGCCGCCCAGGATGCCGCCCGGCTGATCGGTCCGAAAACCCGCGCCATCGTCCTGATCTCGCCCAACAATCCGACCGGCGCGGTCTATCCAACCGAAACCATCCAAGCCTTCTATGAGCTCGCCCGCCAGCGCGGCATCGCCCTGATCCTTGACGAGACCTACAAGGACTTCCTGCCCGAGGGCGCGCGCCCGCACGACCTGTTCAGCGACCCGGACTGGCGCGGCACGCTGGTGCACCTCTACAGCTTCTCCAAGGTCTTCGCGCTGACCGGCTACCGGGTCGGCGGCATCACGGCGGGCGCCGGGTTGATGGCGGAGATCGAGAAGGCGATGGACTGCGTGTCGATCTGCCCGCCCCGCCTCGGCCAGGAAGCGGCGCTCTATGGGCTGAAGAACCTGCTGCCTTGGGCACGGCGCAACACCGAGGGCCTGAAGGCGCGCGCCGACCTTCTGGGCGGCGGCCTGCAGCGCTCCAACCGCTGGCGGCTGGTCAGCATCGGCGCCTACTTCGCCTATGTGGAGCATCCCTTCGCCGGCCAGCGCTCGACCGAAGTCTCCAAGCGGCTGGCCGACGAGGAGAACCTGCTGACCATCCCGGGCGACATGTTCGGTACGGGCCAGGAGCGCTTCGTGCGGCTGGCCTTCGCCAACGTGGCCGACGACAAGATCCCGATCGTGCTCGAGCGCCTGGAACGCTTCGGCGCCTGAACGCTCTTTCACCTCCCCCGTCATACGGGGGAGGCAGGGAGGGGGAAGGCTGCCATCGTGCAGTCGGCCAATTCCAGATCATGATCATTGTCTTCTACAGTTCCGCCAGTGAGGCTTTCCCCCTCCCCACCTCCCCCGTATGACGGGGGAGGCGAAGAGAAAGGTGAACCATGCCACACGCGACCACACCCGATGGCGTAAAGCTCTATTACGAGGAGGCGGGCAGCGGCACGCCGATCCTGTTCGTCCATGAATATAGCGGCGACTGGCGGAGCTGGGAGCCGCAAGTCCGCTTCTTCGCCCGCCGGCACCGCTGCATCACCTACTCGTTCCGCGGCTATCCCGGCTCCGACGTGCCGGAGAGCGGCGCGATGTACGGCCAGCGGCATGCTGTCGACGATGCCAAGCACATGCTCGACCATCTGAAGGTCGCCAAGGCGCACGTCGTCGGCCTGTCGCAGGGCGCCTTCGCCACGGCGCATTTTGGCCGGCTCTATCCCGACCGCGCGCTGTCGCTCACGCTGGCCGGCGTCGGCTCGGGCGCCGGACGCGAAGGACACGAGCAGTTCAAGAAGGATGCCGTGGCGACCGCCCAGCGCATCCGCCAGGAGGGAATGGCCAAATATGCCCACGGCCTCACCACCAATCCGACGCGCTCGCGCTTCAAGCAGAAGGATCCGCGCGGCTTTGCCGAGTTCGTGAAGTACCTCTCCGAGCATGCCGATATCGGTGCCGCCAACACCATGGAGAACTATCAGGGCAAGCGGCCGTCGCTCTACGACTTCGAAGCGGAATGGAAGAAGCTCGACCTGCCGACGCTGATCATCTGCGGCGACGAGGACGAGCCCTGCCTGGAACCGAGCCTCTACCTCAAGCGCGTGATGCCCAACGCCGGCCTCGCCGTGTTCGCCAAGAGCGGCCATACGGTGAATATCGAGGAGCCGGACGCCTTCAACCGCGAAGTCTGGAACTTCCTGGTGCTGGCCGAGGCCGGCAAATGGACACCGGCCGAGCCGATGGCCAAGGGCGCGAGCCTGATCTGACGCGCGCGGCGCGTCGCGCGCGCTGACCAGCGGGCGCAACGGGAGGTTTCCGCCAGTTTGCGCCGGTTTCCGCCCAGCGTTTCCCTTGGAGAAAATGCGTTTGTTTTCAACGTCGCGGGAGGTTTGCGGCATTTCCGCCGGCGTTTTTGCTCGCCGCACCGGTTGGCGAATTTCCGCAATTCCCGCAAGCGTCATGACGTTTGCAGCAAAGCGCCGGACGCCAGGCAGGCGCACCCGATCGCTCTCCAGACCGGGAGCGGTGGAGAAGACCTTGGCCGCCTGCGCGGCAATGCTGCTCTCTCGCGGCATGGGTGCACTTTAGCACGATATTTAGCATTATACAAGTTACATTAAGTTTCACTAGACCGCACCCCGATTGGGCGGAGACACCTCCGTGCTGGGGACGCGCCACTCCAGTGGCGCGTCATAGTCTTCCGGACCGCGGGCGCCCCGCCCGCTCAGGAATCATGAGCGGGCGGGACGCCCGCGATCCAAATGAGCATGAGAAGACGCGCCACTGGAGTGGCGCGCCCCCAGCAAATGAGTTTCTGCGCACCATACTGCGCAGAAACTCCGGCAGGGGCCGCCGCCCCTGCTACGAGCGATCACGACGGTCGGACGGTGACGGCGTGGTTGAGCGGGCCGTGGCCGCGGCCGAAGCCGGGCGCGGTTTCGATGGCCTGGCGGACATAGGCGCGCGCCCTTGCCACGGCGTCGAAAAGGCTCATCTTCTGAGCGAGGCCCGCGGCGATCGCCGAGGCGAGCGTGCAGCCGGTACCGTGCGTGCTGCGGCTTTGGATGCGGGCCTCCTCGAAACGGTCGAACCGGCCGTTGTGGAACAGGAGGTCGACGATCCGCTCGCCCTCGAGGTGACCGCCTTTCATCAGCACGGCCTTGGCCCCAAGTGCGGCGAGCCGTTCGGCGGCGCGCTTCATGTCGGCCTCGACCCTTACCGGAAAGCCCGCCAGCACCTCGGCCTCGGGCAGGTTCGGCGTCAGCAGGGCGGCCATCGGCAGCAGCGTGTCGCGCAGGGCCGCTTCCGCCTCGCTCAGCAACAGTCGGTGGCCGCCCTTGGCGATCATCACCGGATCGACGACCAGCGGCACGCCGGGCGCGTGCTTCTTCAGGGAGGACGCCACGGTGTCGATCACCTCGGCGCTGTGCAGCATGCCGGTCTTGAGCGCATCGGCGCCGATGTCGCTCAGCACGACCTCGATCTGCTGGGCGATGAAAGCCGGTTCAACCGCCACGACGCCGTGCACGCCCTCGGTGTTCTGGGCCGTCAGGGCGGTGATCGCGGTCGCGGCAAAGGCGCCCATGGCGGTGACCGCCTTGATGTCCGCCTGAATGCCCGCCCCGCCTCCGGAATCGGAGCCGGCGACGATCAGGACACGGCCTTTCATGCCGCCCCCCATTTACGCTGCAGCCCGCGGGATCGCCTCGATGATCTGGTCGACGACGCTGCGCACGAGCTCCGAATCGTCGCCTTCGGCCATGACGCGGATCAAGGGCTCGGTGCCCGACTTACGCACCAGGATGCGGCCGGCCGTGCCGAGCCGCATCTCGGCGGCGGCGATCGCCTGGGTGACGGCATGGGTAGCGAGCGCTGCGTTGGCATCGCCGACGCGGACGTTCTTCAGCAGTTGCGGCACCGGCTCGAAGGCGCGGAACGTCTCGCTCGCCGGCTTGCCGGTCTTGATCATCGCCGCCAGCGCCTGCAGGGCCGCCATCAGCCCGTCGCCGGTCGTGGCGTGATCGATCATGATGATGTGGCCGGACTGCTCACCGCCTAGATTGTAGCCGTCGGCGCGCATGCGCTCGAGCACGTAGCGATCGCCCACCGCGGCGCGCACGAGCTTGAGCTTGCGCGCGCCGAGATAGCGCTCGAGCCCGAGATTGGACATCACGGTGGCGACCACGCCGCCACCCACAAGCAGCCCATCGTTGTGCCACTGCCCGGCGATGGTCGCCATGAGCTGATCGCCGTCGATCAGGCGCCCGTGCTCGCAGGCCAGAACCACGCGGTCGGCATCGCCGTCCAGCGCGATGCCGATATCGGCGTTGTGCGTCACGACATGTTCCTGCAGCAGCGCCGGATGCGTCGAGCCGCAATTGCCGTTGATGTTGAAGCCGTCGGGCGATACGGCGAGCGGGATCACCTCGGCGCCGAGCTCCCACAGCACGGTCGGCGCCGCCTTGTAGGCGGCGCCATTGGCGCAATCGATCACGATCCTGAGGCCGCTGAGATCGAGGCCGCGCGCGGCCGAGGCCTTCACCGCCTCGATATAGCGGCCCTCCGCGTCGTCGAGGCGCTTGGCGCGGCCGATCGCGGCCGGCGCGGCCAGGCGGATGCCGGCCGATGCGGCGACCAGGCTCCCGATCTGCATCTCGACCGCGTCGGAGAGCTTGAAGCCGTCGGGACCGAACAGCTTGATGCCGTTGTCCTCGTACGGGTTGTGCGAGGCCGAGATCATGACGCCGACGTCGGCGCGCATCGAGCGGGTCAGGAAGCCCACGGCCGGCGTCGGCAGCGGTCCCAGCAGCAGGACGTCGACGCCGACCGACAGGAAGCCTGCCGTCAGGGCCTGCTCGATCATGTAGCCGGACAGGCGCGTGTCCTTGCCGATCACCACGCGATGGCGATGGCCGCCCCGGTTGAAGACCTGGCCCGCCGCCATGCCGATGCGCATGGCGATCTCGGCGGTCATGGGCTCGGAGTTGGCGCGGCCGCGCACGCCGTCGGTGCCGAAAAGAGAACGGGACATGATCGCCGAACCTATCGCATCGCCGAGGAGACCGCGAGGGCTTGGCGAACGGCGGCGACGTCGTGGACGCGCACGATGGCGGCGCCCCGGCGCGCGGCCTCGACCGCCAGCCACACCGAGGCGGGATCGCGCCGGCGCGCCTCGGTGATCCCCGTCAGCTTGCCAATGAAGCCCTTGCGCGAGGAACCCACCAGGACGGGATAGCCAGCATCCGCCAGCCGCGCCGTGCCGGCGATCAGCGCGACATTCTCCGCCACGCTCTTGCCGAAGCCAATGCCTGGATCGAATGCAATGCGCTCGCGGGCGATGCCCGCCGCTTCAGCGGCTTGGGCGCGTTCGATCAGGAAGCGCCTGACATCCTCGACTACGTCGCCGTAGGCCGGTCCCTCATAGCCGTCGATCGATCGGCCGCGCCGATGCATCAGCACCACCGGCACGCCGCGCTCGGCAACCAGAGGCATCAGTTCGGGATCGTCGCGCAACGCCGACACGTCATTGACGATGCGCGCCCCGGCATCGAGACAGGCGCGCGCCACGGATGCGCGACGCGTGTCGATCGACACCAGCACGCCTTGGCGCGCCAGACCCTCGACGACCGGCAGGATGCGGCGCAATTCCTCGTCAGCCGCAGTCGGCTGAGATCCCGGACGCGTCGACTCGCCCCCGACATCGACGATGTCGGCGCCCTCGGAAACAAAACGCAGGCCATCTTCGATGGCCCGCGCGGGGTCCAGGCGTTCACCGCCGTCGGAAAACGAATCGGGTGTGACGTTGGCGATCGCCATCACCCTCGTGCGACCAAGGGCGCGCTCGAGCGAGAGGCCGGCGAAAGCCGCCGTCAAACGCCCGGCTGCGGCTCGGGATTGGCGCCGCCTGGCGCCGGGTTGGTGCTGGTCGGCACGGAAGCGCGGCGACGGCGGTCGGACCCGGAACCGGCGCCGCCGGTATCGTCGCGCACGACCTTCTCACCGCGCAGCACGGTGCCGATCTCGTCGTTGCTGAGCGTCTCGTACTCGAGCAGCGCCTTGGCGATCAAATGGAGGTCTTCCAGATGGTCGGTCAGGATCTGGCGGGCCTTGCCTTCGGCCTCCTCGATCAGGCGGCGGACCTCCTGGTCGATCAGCTGCGCGGTCGCCTCCGAGACGTTCTGGGTCTGGGTCACGGCGTGGCCCAGGAAGACTTCCTGCTCGTTCGCCTGATAGCGCACGCGGCCCAGCTTCTCGGACATGCCGAAGGCAGTGATCATGCCGCGCGCGGTCTGGGTGGCGACCTGGATGTCGCTCGCCGCGCCGGTCGTGACATTCTCCGGTCCGAAGATGATCTCCTCGGCGGTGCGGCCGCCGAACATGATCGCCAGGCGCGATTCGAGGAACTGCTTGGTGTGGCTCAAGTGATCGCGCTCAGGCAGCTGCATGGTGACGCCCAGCGCCCGGCCGCGCGGGATGATCGTCACCTTGTGCAGCGGATCGCTCTTGGGCACGTGCATGGCGACCAGCGCATGGCCCGCCTCGTGATAGGCCGTGAGCTTCTTCTCCTCGTCGGTCATCGCCATCGAGCGGCGCTCGGTGCCCATCAGCACCTTGTCCTTGGCGTATTCGAAGTCGGCCATGGTGACCAGGCGCTTGCCGACGCGGGCCGCGCGCAACGCGGCCTCGTTGACCAGGTTGGCGAGGTCGGCGCCGGAGAAGCCCGGCGTGCCGCGCGCCAGGACGCGCGGATCGACGTCGGGCGCCAGCGGCACCTTGCGCATATGGACCTTCAGGATCTTCTCGCGGCCGCCGACGTCGGGGTTCGGCACCACGACCTGGCGGTCGAAGCGGCCGGGCCGCAGCAGCGCCGGGTCGAGCACGTCGGGCCGGTTGGTGGCGGCGATCAGGATCACGCCTTCGTTGGATTCGAAGCCGTCCATCTCGACCAGCAGCTGGTTCAGCGTCTGCTCGCGCTCGTCGTTGCCGCCGCCCAGGCCGGCGCCGCGATGGCGGCCGACGGCGTCGATTTCGTCGATGAACACGATGCAGGGCGCGTTCTTCTTGGCCTGCTCGAACATGTCGCGCACGCGGCTGGCGCCCACGCCCACGAACATCTCGACGAAGTCGGAGCCCGAGATGGTGAAGAACGGCACATTGGCTTCACCGGCGATGGCGCGCGCCAGCAGCGTCTTGCCGGTGCCCGGCGGGCCGACCAGCAGGCAGCCCTTGGGGATCTTGCCGCCCAGCCGCTGGAACTTCTGCGGGTCCTTCAGGAAGTCGACGATCTCCTCGAGCTCGGCCTTGGCCTCGTCGATGCCGGCCACGTCTTCGAAGGTGACGCGGCCGTGCTTCTCGGTCAGCAGGCGGGCGCGCGACTTGCCGAAGCCCATGGCGCGGCCAGTGCCGCTCTGCATCTGGCGCAGGAAGAAGATGTAGACGCCGACAAGAACGAGAACCGGGAGCCAGCTCACGAAGATGCTGCCGAGGTTGACGCCCTCCTCCGCCGGCCCGGCATCGACCCGGTCGACGTTCTTGATCAGCATCGGCATCAGCTGTTCGTCGACCGGCGCGCTCGGCACGTAGGTGGCGAATTTCTGGACGCCGTTGCGCGGCTCGCGGAAGGTGCCGGTGATGGTGTTGCCCTGGATCCGGACGTCCTGGACCTGGCGCTGCTCGACGGCATGCACGAAGTCTGAATAGGAAACCGTATTGCCCGCCGTCCGGGTCGTACCGCCCTGAAACACGCTGTAGAGCAGCGCCAGCAGCAGCACGATGACAATCCACAAAGCAGCGTTACGGTTGAACGGGTTCACGGGCTTTTTCCGTTGGAGTGGAGGCTCATTCTAGATGGGAAGCGGCTGCCGTGCCGCAAGCGAAAAATGCAGCCGGAATGAGGGGCTGGCTCATGTTCCTGCCATGTTCGGGCCGGACAATCCAGTGCAGTTGGCGCCGGTCCGCTACCCGACGAAGCATGAGCTTGCAACCGGAAAGCGTGAAATCCTGCCCGTTACCCGATTTTCCCGGATCCACGGGTGCGCAAAGCCGCCCGGCTGCCCGCTCCAGGCGCTCCCGGCGCGGCGGATAGTGCCGCCCACCCACGGCCTGGATAACCCGGCTGAGCAACCTTGTCTGCAAGTCCCGGCCCAGGCGCGCGAATCCGGTTCGGTCGATGGCCGCGCAGTCCGTCTGGTCGAACGCCAACATATCCACCGCGGCAGCCGCCAGTTCGCCATCTCGGACCGACCTTTCAGCGCCGCCGCCTGACCTCGGGAGCGCAGGCCCGCCTCTCGTCCGGAGCCGCGCCCGTTCGAAGCGAGGATCGGCATTCGACGGGTCGTCCAACCACTGCACGCCGCGCGCGACAAGCGTGGCGGTGAGCCGGGCCCGCGACACGCCGAGCAAGGGACGCAGCAGACGCACTTCCGGCTGATCGACCAGAGCCGCCATGCCGGCCAGGCCGTCGGGACCGCTGCGGCGGGCCAACCGCATCGCCACCGTCTCCGCCTGATCGTCGGCGTGATGGCCCAGCAGCAGGTGCAGGATGCCGCGCCGACGGCATTCGTCGCGCAGCAGTCGGTATCGCGCCATCCGTGCCGCTTCCTGCAAGCCGGTCCGCGGCTTGGTGCCGGTCCAGTTGAGGATGACGCTTTCGATGCCGGCGCGCGCCAGCACGGCCTTCGTCGCCGCAGCTTCCACGGGCGATTCAGCGCGCAAGCCATGATCGACGATCAGCCCGACCACGCGGCCGTCACGTTCTGCCGCCCAACCCTGCGATAGCAGCGCCAGCGCCAGTGAATCGCGACCGCCGGACACGGCGGCGGCGAGGACAGGAGATGTCTCGAACGGCTCGAACGGCGCCATCAGGCGCGTGAAGGCGCCGGCGTCGAGAGGCTGCGTTTGCCCGGCGCTCACCCGCAGCCGTTCTTCTGGCGCTCCTGCTCGACCCGGCGTTTCTGCAGGTCGGTGGCGCGCGGATAATCCTGATTGAACTTGGCGAACACCGCACAGGCATCGGGCTTGCGGCCGAGCACCGCCAGGGTGACGCCGAGCTTCAGCAGGTTGTCAGGCCCCTTGGGGCTTCCCTTGTAGACCTTGTAGCCCTCGGCGAAGGCAGTCATGGCGTTCTGGTAGTCGCGACGCGCGTAATAGGTCTCGCCCAGCCAGTATTGCGCGTTGCCCGCCAGCGTATGCTTCGGGTTGCTCTGCAGGAATGCCTTGAAGCCCCGCTCCGCGCCGGCGTAGTCGCCGTCCTGCAGTTTCTTGAAGGCGTCGTTGTACAGCTGATCGGCGCCGGCGGCGGCCGCTGGCGCGGCGGCCGACGGTGGCGCCAGCGGCGGCGGGGCTGCGGCCTGCGTGTTGGGCCGGGGCGGCGGCGCACCACCCGGGCGGCCACCGCCGCCCTTCTCCATCTGCTCCAGCCGATACTCGTAGTCGGCCTGCATCTTCTCCATCTGCTGCTGGAGCTGCTGGTTGCGATACTGCTGCTGCTCGAGCTGGCCGGTCAGCATCGTGATCGCCTGCTGCAGCTGGTTGAGCCGGTCCTCGATATAAACCGGGTCCAGGCGCTGGGCCGCGGCCGCTGTCGGCGCGGCCAGGGCGATCACGAGGAGCAAATGGGTGAGACGGGAGCGGAACGTCTTCATGGCGGAGACAGTGTCAGTTCAAACGCGGCCATTTTCAGGCATGGCCGCCTGGCCTTTCAACGAAAACGCCGGTCGCGAGGGACCGGCGTCGTCGAAAATCTCGATATCGCGCGCGGTTGAGGCCTTTACTCCAAAGCGGTGACGGCGCGGCGATTGCGCGCCCAGGCGGCCTCGTCGGAGCCCACCGGATCGGGACGCTCCTTGCCATAGCTGATCGTCTTGACGCGCGCCGCCGGGATGCCCTGGGCAATCAGGTACTGACGCGCGGCGTTGGCGCGGCGCTCGCCGAGCGCCAGGTTGTACTCGCGCGTGCCGCGCTCGTCGCAATGGCCCTCGATGGTGATCGGATAGTTGGTGTACTTCTTCAGCCACTCGGCCTGACGGTTCAGGGTCTGCCGGCCATCCTCGCGGATGTTGGACATGTCGGTGTCGAAGAACACCCGATCGCCGACATTCTGGCGGAAGTCGGCGACCGAGCCGGGGGTGACGGTCGTGGTCGCCGGGGCGGCAGCCTGCTGTTCGTTGCTGCTGCAAGCAGCCATGACGATCATCGCTGCAACGGCTGCGAAAGCCTTGATCATGCTCATTTTTCCAGCTCTCCCTGACAACATCGACCCGAGCGTTAGGGTACGCCCGGGTCGACAAAAGATCATATCGTTCGCTACTGCGGAATCAAGGGTGACCAGGCCGGATCGGACGCATCGGTCGGCGTCGGCACCGGACGTTCGAAGCGTCCCGTGATGTCGATCTGGTTCAG
>DATHNU010000067.1:0-2971 GCA_035485695.1 Reyranella sp.
GCCACGCGGCCGACGATTTCTGGTCGTGCGTCCATCGCCTGGGGCTGGCCGCCTTGTTCGACCGCGACGACGGCTTCGGCAGCCACGAGGCGCCCTTCCGCTTCCCGCACGAAACCCACGCCTGCGCCGCCTTGAGTTGGCTCTCCCACCTGCAGGCGCATGAGAGCGACCGGCGCGGGCCGTGGGCCGGCGTGCGCTGGAACACGTGGAACGACGCCCAGCGCCACGACTGGTTCGCGCGCCGGCACTATCTGTGGTCGGGCTTCGTGCGCCAGGTCGAACGCTATCGCGAAGCGCGCCGGCGCCTGGCCGCCACTGCTCAGCCCTTGGCCGAGATCTCCGAGCTGGTGACCAGGGTGACGGCGCCGTCGAGCAGCGGCTTGGCGATGCCGAAGAACTTCGCCACCCCCGCCGAGCCGTTGTGCCGGTCCATCGCCGCGCGGTCGGTGAAGCGCTCGTAGGTCGTGAAGACACAGGGATCTTCCAGATCCTGCGAGATGAAGAAGCCCACCGTGTCGGGCTCGGTTGCCCGGACGTTGTCGGCGACCTCGAGCAGGGCGCGGCGCAAGGCGCCCTCGTCGCCCTTCCTGGCGCGGATGACGGCGGTGATCGTGAGCACTACAGATCCTCAATCGTCGGGTTCCCGACGATATAACGGTGCGGCCATGCGCTTGGGAAGCCGTGCGTGCTCATTCGACCGCTTGCGTCCCGCCCGCTTACGCATTCCCATGCGCGTACGATCTTGAGCGGGCGGAACGTCCGCGGTCCGCAAGAGAACAACGCGTCCCTAAAACCTGCCGGCGAGCCAGGCGTCGACGGCGGCGGCCAGGTCGTCATGCACCGCGACCGGCGCGACGTATGGCGGGATGCCCTCGGCCAGGGTCTTGCGGCCGAGGCCGGTCCGCACCAGCACGCGCTTGCAGCCGGCATGGAAGGCGGCGCGGAGATCGTCCGCCTGGTCGCCGACAAACGGCGTCTCGGCCGCTGCCGCGCCGTAGAGCGCCAGCGCCTCGGCCAGCATGCCTGCCGCGGGTTTCAGCCGCGGGCATTTGGCCTCGGCGGTGCAGCACAGCACGCGCTCGATCGTGGCGCCCTCGGCGGCCAGCCTGTCCGCCAAGGCGCGATGGACGGCATCGAGCGCGGCCCGGGTCATGACGCCACGCGCGACCTCGGGCTGGTTGGTGCAGATCGCGACAGTGACGCCCGCCTGATTGAGGCGCGCGATCGCCAGACCCACGCCCGCGATCAGCTCGAGGTCGGCCGGATTCTTGATGTTGTCGCGGCGGTTCACGACGACGACGCCGTCACGGTCGAGAAGGAAGAGCGCCATGGACCCTAAACGCTGGCGCTTGGCGGACGCTCCCCGCTGCCGGCCAGACCGAGGGTAAGACCGATGGTCAGACGGCGTCGGGCGAGATCTCGCTTTCGGCCTCGGCGGCGAATTGCGCCAGCGGCAGTCGCCGGGCTGGCGCCCACATCACCCCCGGGCCGGGGGCCGTGGTCACCGGGCGGTAGACGACGTCGCCTTTGTCCACGCCGCTCACCTCGCGCACTTCGTTTAGCGGCGTGCGATAGGACTTGCCGACAAGGATGCTGTGCTCTGCCATGGGCATGGGATCGGTCCTGACCTTTGATGATCAACGACAACGGCAGAGCTTCGGCTCGGGTTGCGATCCACAGTCCGAAACCGGACAGAGACTGGCGGGCGGTTTCCCGCACCTCCTAGGATTTGTCAGGAGGATCGCATGGATCGGGGGATCCGGGCTGCACTCAGTCCCAACGAAGCGCGCACCTTGTGCCGTATCGCCGCCGATATGGCACCGCGGGCGATGCTGGCGGCGCGCGACGTGGCGCAGCTCTTGAAGCTCGGCCTCGTGCGAGAGCAGGCGGGCAAGCTTGAGCTGACGGCCACCGGCCGCGAGCGCTACCGCCAGATCTCCGGCACGATCGCCCCCGGCAGTCCGGCCAAGGAGATCAGCGCGGAGCGTTGAGCCCGCCTCTTCAGGCGGGTAAGGGCCGCCCCGGCGGCGCCCTGCGGGACGAGTATCCGATCGAGCGATCGTACTCGGCCTCCGGGATCCCGTAGAAACCATTGGCCGCCCGCTGCAGGCCGTCGCGATCCATGACGCGGACGTGGCTGCGCGTCGAGCGGATCAGGCCTTTGCCTTCAAGCTCGTGCAGGGCGACGGTGACGCCCTGGCGGCGGACGCCCAGCAGGACGGCCAGGAATTCATGGGTGATGACGAGCTCGTCGGCCAGCACGCGGTCGTGCCACATCAGCAACCAGCGGGCGAGCCGTTCGTCGAGCCGGCCGCGGCCATTGGCGAGCGCGGTCTGGCTGCCCTGCACCATGAAGACGTTGACGTAGCGCAGCAGCGTGGCGGTGAAGCTGAGGCTCGCTTTCATCAGCTCGCGCAGCGTCTCGGTGGGAAGACGCATCGCCGTGCCGGAGGATTGCACCACGGTCTCGTTGGCGGAGCGGTCGTCGCCCAGCACGATGCAGAGTCCGGTCATGCCCTCGTAGCCGACCATGCCGACCTCGATGCGATGGTCGGGCTCCGTCGTGCCGACGACGGAGACCAGGCCGCTTTCGACGAAATAGACATGACGAACCGGATCGCTCGGCACCTCCAGAATCTGGCGCGCATCGAGTTCGATCGTCTCGAGGCAGGGTGTCAGGAGGTCTTGGTCAGCATGCGAGAGCACCGCCAGGAGGCGGTTGCGCGAACCGTTGTTCGGGGAATTCACTGCTCTCCTCCACCTCGTGGGGCAAGAGCACATGAACTCCTAGCCACCAATCGCGAGCTCGCTCCGAGACTCGGCAGGCGGTCCCATGACGGTGCCTGACAAGGCAACCATTAGCAATGAGCATCGCATCGGTGGTGATATGTCCGTTTTCGGACAAACGACTATTTATCCTAGGACCCGCTGGACCCGCTGCTTTTCGGGGGGCGCCGGCGCAACAGCGGAA
>DATHNU010000068.1:0-2950 GCA_035485695.1 Reyranella sp.
CAGCTCGCGCAGGCGCTGCTCGATGATGAAGCATTCCGGCGCCTTGATGTCCTCGAGGTTGATGCCGCCGAAGGTCGGTCCGAGATAACGCACGCAATTGACGAATTCGTCGACATCCTTGGTGTCGACCTCGAGGTCGATGCAATCGACGTCGGCGAAGCGCTTGAACAACACCGCCTTGCCTTCCATCACCGGCTTGCTGGCCAGCGCCCCGATGTCGCCCAGGCCCAGCACGGCGGTGCCGTTGGAGATCACGGCGACGAGGTTGCCGCGCACGGTGTAGTCGTAGGCGGTCGCGGGATCCTTGGCGATTTCCAGGCAGGGCGCGGCGACGCCCGGCGAATAGGCGAGCGCCAGGTCGCGCTGGGTGACCAGGGGTTTGGTGGCGACGATCTCGATCTTGCCCGGCCGCCCCGTGCGGTGCATGACCAGCGAATCGCCGTCGAGATCGCCCATCTCGTTGCTGACCATCGCCTCCGAGCTTTTGCTCGCCATTGTCGCTTCTCTCCCGGTTGAGGCGGCATATTGGCGGCAATCGACAGCCGGGGCCAGCCGGCCATGCCGCGCTGCAATGCAGGTGCAGAAAGATAACCTCACCCTGAGGAGCGGCCCGGAGGGCCGCGTCTCGAAGGGTGGGACCACCGTGTTGTGGCCCATGCTTTGAGACGGCCGCGGAGCCTGCGCCGAGCGCAGTCGAGGGGCGGCCTCCTCAGCATGAGGCTTCTATTCTTCAGGCGGCGGCAGCTTCAGCATGTCGTTGAAGCGCTTGCGGGCGGTCTCGTCGTCGATTCTTTCGGTAGGCGGCGCGTCGGCGCCCTTGGGCTGGGCGAGATGGGCGAGCCACGGCATGGTCACGACCAGCGCCAGCACCACGAGCTGGGCGCCAATATAGGGCGCGAGCGCGCGCACCAGCGGCCGGATCGCCGTCTTCTGGGCCATGGCGCTGCGCGCCATCATCACGGCATAGCCGCTGGGCGGCACCAGGAAGCTTGCCTGCAAAGCGAGCAGCGCCAGCACCGAGATCCAGACCGCGTCGGGCGCGCGGGTCAGGATCGACGGCATGACGATCGGCACGATCACGAACACGATCTCGAAGGCGTCGAGCACGAAGGCCGACAGGCCGAACACCACCAGCACCGTGATGGCCGCACCCGTGGCCCCGCCTGGCACGAGCTTCACCCAGGCATCAAGCAAGCGGTCGGTGCCGAAGGTGCGGAACACCAGGGTGAAGGTGGTCGCCGCGACGAACAGCGCGAACAGCGCGCCGGTCACCGCCATGGTGTCGCGCAGCACGTGGGAAAAGACGCCGGCACGCAGGCCGCCGGTCGCCCAGCCGAACAGCAGCAGCGCCGTGCCGCCCATGGCGGCCGCTTCGACCGCATAGAAGTAACCGGCGGCGACGCCCGCCAGCAGGCCGACCACAAAGAGCGCGGCGATGGCGGCCGTCGCCCATTCGATCGCCGCCGGCCGCTCGGCGGGCCCGCGTGGCGGCGTCTTGCGGCCGAGGAACCAGGCGACCAGCAGGCAGAGCGCCAGGAAAATCGCGGCCGGCACCAACGCGCCGCGGAAGATGTCCTGGGTGTTGACGATGCGCACCATCTCCTTGGTGACGTTGGCCGCCTCGGTATGGGCGCGCATCATGGCGTCGCCCAGCAGGATCAGGACCAGCGACGGCGGGATCACGACGCCCAGCGTGCTGGCGACGCAGACCAGCGCCGTGCTCTCGGCCGCCGGCATGCCGCGCTGCGCGAGCTTGGGCGCGACGCTGCGTGACAGCATGGCGACGCTTGCGCCCACCGAACCGTTCATCGGCGCCAGCAGCGCGCCAAGCCCCAGGGTGGCGATGGCCGGCGCGCCGCCGCCATGGCGGCCCAGCGCCACGCCGCAGCGGAACAGCCGATCGGCCAGGGGCAGGCGGTTGAGCAGCGCGCCCATGAAGACGTAGAGCGGCAGCGCCTGCAGCAGGTCGGTTTCCAGGAGGCCGATGATGCGGCTGGGCAGCGCCGTCAGCAGCGGATATTCGATGCCGCCTGCCAGCACGCCCAAGGTGGCAAAGGCCGCCGAAACGCCCATCAGCACGGCAAAGGCCGGCAGTCCGGTCGCCAGCAAGGTGATCGCGACAGCCAGCAGCATCCAGAGCCCGGCGCTCTCCACCTAATGGTCTCGCTTCATGACATCGAGCAGCGCCTGGCAAAGTGCCAGCACTGCCAGCAGCAGGGTGGCGAGCTTGATGACGAAATAGCCCGGATTGTTGGTCTCGGAGAATTTCTCCAGCACGAGGACGGAGCGCAGCACGGTGGGCCCCACCGTCCAGATCATGAAGAGCGCCCACGGCGCCACGCAGGCGAAGCCGCCCCAGCGCCCGATCGCCGACCGCACGCGCGCCGGATAGCCGTGCGCGACGGCGTCGACCGCCAGGTGGGCGCGTTCGCGGGTGGCGAAGGTCATGGCCAGGCTGACATAGAGCGCGAAGATCCATTGGCCGAGATCGTTGGCCTCGCGCGAGCCCCATTGCACGAAATCGCGCAACGGCCACTGCAGGAACAGGATCAGCGCCACCGGCAGCACCAGCCAGCGCCCGGCCTCAACCAGCCTGCCCACCGCGCGATCGATGCCGCTGAGCCAACCCACGTTCGTTTCCCCCAATTGGCCCCCAGCCGAGGGCAGCCCGATCATGCTAGACCGGGAGCCAACCGAGAGCCACCCGTGCCCGACAGCAACGCCCTTCCACCGCTCCCCGCTGACGCCACGCCGATGATGCGCCAATACTTGGCGATCAAGGCGGTGCATCCCGACCATCTGCTGTTCTACCGGATGGGTGATTTCTACGAGCTGTTCTTCGACGATGCGGTCAAGGCCTCGGCGGCCCTCGACATCGCGCTGACCAAGCGCGGCCAGCATCTGGGCGAAGACATCAAGATGTGCGGCGTGCCGGTGCACAGCCACGAGG
>DATHNU010000069.1:0-7803 GCA_035485695.1 Reyranella sp.
CCGGCCAACGATTTCCTGCCGACCGGATCGTCGCCGTATTTCCTGCAGGGCCTGTATATCGTCGACAATCCGCAGCCGCCGGACCGCCGCGCGCTGCTCGACGATCCCGGCGACGGCAGCGCCTACTCGAAGCTGCATGCGGTCTATCACCCGCTGATGCGCACGGCCGCGGCGACGCTCAACTTCGCCGACCTGCTCATGGTCGATCCCAAGACCGGCCGCATCCTCTACACGGTCGACAAGGACGCCGACTTCGCCACCTCGCTGCAGGCCGGACCCTATCGCCGCTCCAACCTCGCCTCTGCCGCGGCGCGCTGCGCGGCGACGCCCGACCTGTCGGCGACCTGCCTGGAGGACTTTGCCGATTATCTGCCGTCCGACGGCTCGCCGGAGGCCTTCATGGCGGCGCCGGTGATCGACCAGGGCCAGGTGATCGGCGTGCTGGTGGCGCGGCTCTCGATCGAGGAGATCGACAATATCGTGACCGGCGGCCGACGCTGGCGCCAGGAGGGCTTCGGCGCCACCGGCGAGGCCTATCTGGTCGGGCCCGACTTCACCGTCCGCTCCGGACCGCGCACTTTCTATGAGGATCCTGCGCTCTACCTCGCCGAGGCCAAGGCCAACGGCACGCCGGAGAACGATATCGAGGACATCCGCCGCTACGGCACGCCGGTGCTGCAGCAGCGCATCGACACGCAGGCGAGCCGCGCGGCACTGGGCGGCGTCGAGGGCACCGGCGAGGTGCTGGATTTTCGCCACGTTCCCAACCTCTCGTCGTGGGGACCGGTCCACGTGTCGGGCGTCAAATGGGGGCTGATCACCGAGATCGATTCGTCGGAAGCCTTCGCGCCGGTCTACCAGCTCGGCCGCGATCTCATGATCGTGGGCGCGATCGCGCTCCTGGTCGTCATCGTGACAGGGGCCTGGCTGTCGCGCTCGCTGCTCGGGCCGCTGCGCGAGCTCACGGCTGGAGTGCGGCGCTTCGCGGCGGGCGACATCACGGCCCACGTGCCGGTGCGCACGGCCGACGAGATCGGCCAGCTGTGCGCGGCCTTCAACGGCATGATCGACGACATCAGCCAGAAGAACGTCCTGATCGAGAACAAGAACCGCGAGAACGAGGAACTGCTGCTGAACGTGCTGCCGGCGCCGATCGCCAACCGCCTGCGCGGCGGCGAGCAGGGTATCGCCGACGGCTTCGCCGAGGTGACGGTGGCCTTCGCCGACATCGTGGGCTTCACCGCCATGTCGTCGGAGATGCCGCCGGCCGATGTCGTCAGCCTGCTGAACGGGCTGTTCACCCGCTTCGACGACGCCGCCCACGAGCTCGGCATCGAGAAGATCAAGACGGTGGGCGACGCCTACATGGCGGTGTGCGGCCTGCCGGTGCAGGTGCCCGATCATGCCGAGCGCATGGTGCGCATGGCCATCCGCATGGTCCACATCACGCGCGAGCACGCGATGGAACACCAAGTCGATATGAAGCTGCGGATCGGCATCAACAGCGGCCCGGTGGTGGCCGGCGTGATCGGCAAGAGCAAGTACATCTACGACCTATGGGGCGATACGGTGAACCTGGCGAGCCGCATGGAATCGGGCGGCATGCCCGACACCATCCAGGTGACGCGCTCCGTGTACGAGAAGTTGAAGGACCAGTTCGTCTTCGAATCGCGCGGCGAGATCGAGGTCAAGGGCAAGGGCAATGTCGAGGCCTGGCTGCTGAAGCTCTAGATCAAGCGGGCATGAGATCCTCGCTGCGCCCGCGATGACATCAGACTAAAGTAGGCCATGACCCTCTCGGCCCCGGGCACAGATCGTCCTACGCGCTTCGGGCTGGCGGCCAAGCTGTTCGCCATCCTGCTCCTGCTGGGGGCTGTCGCCGTCCTGGTCACCGGGGTGCTGGGCTACATGCGGGCCCGCGACGCGCTGCAGGAATCGATCTACAATCAGCTCACGGCCACCCGCAAGAGCAAGGCGCGGCAGGTCGAAACCTACTTTCGCACCATCCGCAACGAGCTGAGCCAGCTCGCCGTCTCGAAAATGGCGATCGACGCGGCGCGCGGGTTCAACGCCGGCTTCGACGAGCTCGACCGGTCCGATGTCCCTTTCGACATCCGCCGCAAGGTCGGCGACTGGTACGAGGAGCAGTTCCTGCCGGACATGCGCCGCATCCTCGGCAAGGAGCCCAACGTCAACGACTACCTGCCGATCGGACCCGCCGCCTACTATCTCCAGTACCACTATATCGTCGCCAATCCGTATCCGGCGGATCGGCGCAAGCTTCTGGACGACGCCGGCGACGGCAGCGCCTACAGCGCGCAACACGCCATCTACCACCCGCTTCTGCGGGCTGCCGCCACGAGCTTCGGCTTCTTCGACTTCATGCTGGCCAATCCCAAGTCCGGCCGCATCGTCTATGGCGTCGACAAGGAAGTGGATCTGGGCGCCTCCTTGCGGACCGGCTCATACAGGCAGTCCAACCTCGCCGCCGCCGTCGCCCGCTGTGGCGTCGCGGCTGACCGGTCTGCCGTGTGCCTGGAGGATTTCGCCCCCTACGCGCCCTCGGGCGGCGCGCCCATCGCCTTCATGGCGGCGCCGGTGATCGACCAGGGTGTCGTCATCGGCGTGCTGATCGCCCAATTGTCGATCGAGGAGATCGACAATGTCGTGACCGGCGATCGTCGCTGGCGCCAGGATGGATTCGGCGCCACCGGCGAGGCTTACCTCGTCGGCTCCGATCATTTCGCGCGTTCCGGCCCGCGGGCCTTCTACGAAACGCCCGATCGGTACTTCATCGAACTGAAGCAGGGCGGCGCCTCGGACGAGGAGATCGACGCCATCCGCCGCTACCGCACGCCGGTGCTGCACCAGCGTATCGCCACCGAGGCCGCCCAGGCCGCTCTTGGCGGCGTCGAGGGCACCGGCGAGATCGTCGGCTATCGCGGCATCCCGACGCTCGCATCCTGGGGGCCGCTGGCGATTCCCGGCATCAAGTGGGCGCTGATTGCCAAGGTCGATACAGCCGAGGCGTTCGCACCGATCTACAAGCTGCAGCGCGACCTGATGATCGTCGGGGGCCTGGCGTTTCTGGTCGTGATCGTGACCGGCGCCTGGCTGTCGCGCTCGCTGCTCGGGCCGCTGCGCGAGCTCACCGCCGGCGTGACGCGCTTCGCGGCGGGCGACTACGGCGCCAAGGTGCCGGTCCGCACGCGCGACGAGATCGGCGCCTTGTGCAAGGCGTTCAACGGCATGGTCGAGGAGCTGCACGGCAAGAACATCGAGATCGAGAACAAGAACCGCGAGAACGAGGAACTGCTGCTGAACGTCCTGCCGGGACCGATCGCCAACCGCCTGCGCGGCGGCGAGCAGGGTATCGCCGACGGCTTCGCCGAGGTGACGGTGGCCTTCGCCGACATCGTTGGCTTCACTGCCATGTCGTCGGAGATGCCGCCGGCCGATGTCGTCAGCCTGCTGAACGGCCTGTTCACCCGCTTCGACGAGGCTGCGCACGAGCTCGGCATCGAGAAGATCAAGACGGTGGGCGATGCCTACATGGCGGTCTGCGGTATGCCGGTGCAGGTGCCCGATCACGCCGAGCGCATGGTGCGCATGGCCATCCGCATGGTCCACATCACGCGCGAGCACGCGATGGAGCATCATGTCGAGATGAAGCTGCGGGTCGGCATCAACAGCGGGCCAGTGGTGGCCGGCGTGATCGGCAAGAGCAAGTACATCTACGACCTGTGGGGCGACACGGTGAACCTGGCGAGCCGCATGGAATCGGGCGGCATGCCCGACGCCATCCAGGTGACGCGCTCCGTATACGAGAAGTTGAAGGACGAGTTCGTCTTCGAATCGCGCGGCACCATCGAGGTCAAGGGCAAGGGCGGCGTCGAGGCCTGGCTGCTCAAGCTCTAGTGTCCCGATTAGGAAGTTCCTGGAATTTGCACCTGGCGCTGCATCATACCCAATGTCATCCCGAGCGCAGCGAGGGACCTTTAGTTAACGCCGATCAAAGGTCCCTCGCTGCGCTCGGGATGACACCTGGTTTGGTCGATGCAACCTCTTCAATGATCCAACGAACTTCAAAATCGCAGCACCAGAACACGTACCGATCGCGTGAAATCGTCTCATCGCTGGGCGCGCGCCCCAGCGATGAGGTTCAGGGCGAGCCTGCGGACTCCGCAGCGGCGCCGGCGACCTCGATGGCATCGAGCCCCTTGTAGCGGTAGAAGGCGACCGAACCGGCCCAGGCGGCGGCGAACACGCCGATGATGACAAAGCCCAGCGCGTTCCAATTGTCGTTCAGGCCGCCGATCGCCCGCCAGAACCAGCCCGAGAGGCCCAGCCTGTCGCCCAGGAGCCCGAGGAGCTCGATGCTGCCGATCAGGACGGCGACCACGACCGAGACCAGGGTGATGGTGAGGTTGTAGTAGAGCTTGCGGATCGGTTTCATGAACGCCCAATTGTAGGCGCCCAGCATCAGCACGCCGTCCGTCGTATCGACCAACGCCATGCCGGCCGCGAACAGGGCGGGGAACACCAGGATCGACCAGAGCGACACGCCCCCTGCGGCCTGTGTCGCCGAGAGGCCGAGCAGCGCCACTTCCGTCGCCGTGTCGAAGCCCAGCCCGAACAGGAAGCCCAGCGGGAACATGTGCCAGCTCCGGGTGATCAGCCCGAACAGCGGGCGGAACAGGCGCGCCAGCAGACCGCGGTCGGCGAGCAGCATGTCGAGATCCTGGGCGTCGTAGCGTCCGCCGTTCTTCACGCGCATGAAGGTCCGCCAGACCGCACGCAGGATGACCAGGTTGGCCGCCGCGATCGCGAACAGGAACAGCGCCGAGACCAGCGTGCCGATGATGCCGCCGACCTGCTTGAACGCCGCGAAATGCGTCGACAGCAGGCTGGCCGCCGCCGCGACACCGGCGACCGCGAGCGCCACCACGGTCGAATGGCCGAGCGCGAAGAACAGGCCGACGCAGAGCGGCCGCTTGCCCTCCTGCATCAGCTTGCGCGTGACGTTGTCGATGGCGGCGATGTGGTCGGCGTCGACGGCGTGGCGCAGGCCGAAGCCGTAGGCGAGCAACGCCGTGCCGAGCAGCAGCGGCTGGCCGTGGAACATCAGGAACGCCCAGGCCCAGGCGGCAAGATTGGCCGCCACCAGCCATCCGTAGATGCCGATCAGTGGGCCGCGGAGGCCGCGCGCGCGAGGGGTGGGCGTCATGTGTCTGATGCACTTTTAACAAGAAGTGCTTATGCGGGGAAAGGATGACGGTGGCGCGACGGCGGGACAGGACTCGCCATTTTGTGACTGGAGGTTGTAGATATCGCCCTTCCTCGCGCCCAGGTAATGCGGCGAAAAGCACGAGGAGGTTTCGTCCTGAAAAAGCTCATCGGTATCGGCGTGGCGGCGATGCTGGGTGCGGCGCCGGCCGAGGCCCAGACGATCTGCCAGCACATCGGCAACGGGACCTTTTGCGACAATGGCCTCAGCCGCCAGAAGATCGACAACACGACCTTCTACAGCAACGGCGTGACGCGTCAGGATATCGGCAACACCTCGTTCTATGACGGGAACGGCGCGGCGATCCCGCCGGTCGGCAACCCCCGGCCTTACCCCTGCCAGGGCTTCCGCTGTCGTGCCGGTGAGCCGGGCGGTGCACGCAACTGATGGGCCAACCTCGCGTTTCATTCGATGTGCGCAGCATGGCTGACTTTCCCGTTGTGACGATCGGTGCTTCGGCTGGCGGTCTGGAGGCGGTACGCCACATCACCGAGGCGCTGCCGCGACATTGCCGCGCGGCCATCGCCCTGGTGGTGCATGTCGGCCGCCAGCGCAGCGAGCTTCCCGAGATTCTGAACTGGCATGGTAAGCTGCCCGCTTCGTTCGCCGAGGAGGGCATGTTCCTCGAGCCCGGCCAGATCTACGTGGCGCCGCCCGACCGGCATATGCTGCTCCTGGCGCCCGGACGCATCCATCTCGACGAGGGCTCGCCGGTCCACCATACCCGCCCGGCCGTCGATCCGCTCTTTGCCTCCGCCGCGGCGACCTTTGGCCAGCGCGTCGTCGGCGTGATATTAAGCGGTCGCAGCGGCGACGGTGCGGCCGGCCTGCGCGCGATCAAGGATCACGGCGGCTTGGCGCTGGTCGAGGATCCGGCCAAGGCGGCGGCGCCGCAGATGCCGATGGCGGCCGTGGCGGACGACGCGCCCGAGGTCCTGTCGCTCGATCTGCTCGCCCGCCGCATCGCCGGCTTCTGTTCGCAGCAACGGGCGGTGCAACGATAAGGAGCCTCGCGATGATGCGCTGCGTGCTTTCCCTGTTGTTCGCGATAGGCGTTGGCACAATCAGCCTTGGCACGATCAGCGTCGGCACGATCAGCGTCGGCGTACTGGGCGTGGCCTTCGCCGCCGTGCCGCCGGCCAACCCGGCGCCTCCGGCGCCGCCGCCGTCGACCGAAAGCTTCCTGGAGTCGGTCGCGACGGGCATCCGATTCGAGATCGACAGCAGCAAGCTCGCGCTCGAGCGCACCAAGTCCGCCGCGGTCAAGGAATTTGCCTACCGCATGGTCGACGACTACGGCTCGGCCGCCGCCCGCTTCAAGGAAGCCGTCTCCCGAGCCAAGCTTCCACCGCCCCCGGAAAATCTCGACGCAAGGCATCAGGCCATGCTCGACGACCTCAAGGCGCGCGACGCCGCATCCTTCGACAAGGCCTATGTCGAGAGCCAGATCAAGGTGCTGCGCGACATCGCCGACCTCTTCCGGACCTATGCAACGATCGGCGACGACGCGCGCATCAAGCGTTTCGCCCAGGAGCTGATGCTCACCGTGCGGTCCCATTTCGATGACGCGAGCCGGCTGCGCTGAGCGCACCCAGGACGGGGACGAGTACCGAGTCGAGGGCAGAGCCAAGAGCAACCTTCGCGAGCGCGCATCGTTCTCATCTTGAGTGTCGGACAGTTCCCTAGGCCGGCATCCCCGCGACCCTGCGAGGCCCGCCTGCTCCCCCACCGGCGGGCCTTTTTAATGAGCGCCCATGTCCAAAGTGCCGTGGCACGTCTTCCGGAGCGACCATCCGCGGGCCCATCTGGTGGCCGCGTCGATCGCGGCCGCCGAAATGGTCGGCAGCCCCGACCTCAAGAGCGCGAAAGCGGTGCTTGAGCGCCTGGTCAAGACGCTCGCGCCCACCGGCGATTACGCGACGTCGATCGTGCGCGAAACCGGCGAGCCCGAAGTGCATCTCGCCTTCGAGAACGAGCCCGATGCCAGGAAGCTGGCGGATTCGGTGCGCGCCGCCATGACCGATCGCTACCCGGGCTGGGCGAGCCAGCGCGCTTTCGAGCTTGACGCCGCCGCTGTCGACGCCCTGGCGTCCGGCCTTCCGCTGTTGCGCCGGCGCCCCCCGAAAAGCAGCGGGTCCAGCGGGTCCTAGGATAAATAGTCGTTTGTCCGAAAACGGACATATCACCACCGATGCGATGCTCATTGCTAATGGTTGCCTTGTCAGGCACCGTCAGCGGACCGCCTGCCGAGTCTCGGAGCGAGCTCGCGATTGGTGGCTGGGAGTTCATGTGCTCTTGCCCCACGAGGTGGAGGAGAGCAGTGAATTCCCCGAACAACGGTTCGCGCAACCGCCTCCTGGCGGTGCTCTCACATGCCGACCAAGACCTGCTGACACCCTGCCTCGAGACGATCGAACTCGATGCGCGCCAGATTCTGGAGGTGCCCAGCGATCCGATCAGCCATGTCTATTTCGTCGAAAGCGGCCTGGTCTCCGTCGTCGGCACGACGGTGCCCG
>DATHNU010000070.1:0-2874 GCA_035485695.1 Reyranella sp.
ATCGGGTCGTCGTAGACCGACTTGTTCATTGCGTCGGCGTACTTCTCGCCCATCAGCTTGCGGCGGATCTCGGTGCCCTTCTTGTAATTCTCGCTCTCGGCCATCGTTTCCCTCCTTGGTCGAAAGCCAGCCTAGAGCACATTCCGTCCGGGTGGAATCACCCGGGCGGAATGTGCCTGTGAACCCATGATCTCCAGGGCGCGCGTTTCCGATCGGAGGAAACCGCACCAGCAGGCCTTTTTCCGGCCGGCCATCTCTTTATGCCGAGGCTATGGCCGAGGGCTCCGTCCCCTCTCGAATCTCTATGGCGGCAATCCCTATGTTTTGGCCAACCCTCCGGACCGAGGGGTGAAAAGGAAAAGTCATGTACATGACCACGGAAAAAGCCGCGGAAGTCGAGCCTCCGTCTACCGTCACGCCCGACGACGCGTCGAACGCCGAACTGGTCGATCGCGTGATCGCGGTCAGCCACTTGCCGGCGGCGGCGCATGTTGCCGTCATCGGGCGCAATACCCTTCCCCTCATCCTCGCTCTCATGCGCCGCGGCTGCGGCTGCGTGCGCAGCCTGCGTCCCGGCGCCCCCTCGCCGGATTGCGAAGCTGCCGACCTTGCCTGGATCGTCGACGTCCAGAACGAAAGCGAGCTCGACGATGCCCTGCGCGCCGCGCGCTTCCGCGCCGGCGCCCGCGGGCGGGTCGTCGTGGAGGGCGCAAAGTGCCGCTGGCGCAACGCGCTGAGCGCGATACGGGACCATGCCCTGACCGCCGGCCTTGACGTCGTGTCCTTCGATCACACGGCCGGCCGCCTTGTCCTGGCCAAACGGCCCCACCTGGCGCTGGCGGCCTGAATGTCCGCCGAGGCGTCTTGCCGTAGCACGACACAGTCTCAAGGAGACAAGCCATGAAAAACCTTATCCCCGCCCTCCACGGTTCGAGCGCGGCCCTGCCGACGCCGTATGCCCTCGGCAAGGTCGACTTCGATGCGCTGGAGGCGTTCTGCAATCGCCTGATCGATCGCGGCATATCGGCCCTCGTGCCGTGCGGCACGACCGGCGAGGCGCCGCTCCTGACGGCGGACGAACATCACCGCGTCGTGGCGCGGACGGTCGCCGCGGCCGCCGGGCGCGTGCCGGTGATCGCCGGCGCCGGCAGCAACAACACGGCCACGGCCGTCGAACTGGCACGCTCGGCGGAGCGCGCTGGCGCCCAGGCCCTGCTCTGCGTCACGCCGCCTTATCTCAAGCCGACCCAGGCCGGCATGATGGTGCATTTCCGCACCATCCACGACGCGGTCGGCCTTCCCATCATCCTCTACGACGTGCCCTCGCGCACCGCCTGCGCCCTGGACGACGTGACGATCCGGCGGCTCGCCGAACTGCCGCGCATCGTGGGACTCAAGGACGCCACGGGCGACATTCCGCGGGTGACGCGCCTGCGCCGCCGGCTGGGCGAGGAGTTCCTGCTGCTGTCGGGCGACGACGCCACACAGGCGGCGTTCCGCCTGGCCGGCGGCGATGGCTGCATCTCGGTGACGGCCAACGTCGTGCCGGTCCTGTGCGGGGCCCTGCACCGGGCCTGCGACGAGAAGCTCGACGCCGACATCCAATGGTACGAGCAGCTCCTGGCGCCGCTTCACGCCGCGCTGTTCCTCGAGGCCAACCCGATTCCCCTGAAGCGCGCGCTCCATCGGCTCGGCCTGATGGGCGACGGCTTGCGCCTGCCGCTGACGCCGCTCAGCCCCGACGCCGGCAGAAAGCTCGAGCAGGTCCTGCAATCGATCCTGCCCGTCGAAGAGAAGGAGGCGGCGCGCTTCGCCGCGGCCCATCACCATCCGCGCGCGGCCTGAGGACCACGCGACACCAATCTGGAATTCCTGCCGCCCCCGTCATACGGGCAGGGCTATCGCAGGTGATACTTTTCCGTCGTCTCGACCGGAGCGCGAAGCGCGGAGTGGAGAGACCTTGCTTCAACGATAAGTAGCTAATCGGGGACAGAAGGTCTCTCCGCTCGGGCCTGCGGCCCTCGGTCGAGACGACGGAAAAGTATCACCTGCGATAGCCCTGGTCATACGGGGGAGGCAAGTGAGCGTCCGGTCAGGGCTTTTCGCCGACGGCAATCCGCACAACGTGTTCGCCCAGCTCCGTCTTGTCATCACTGATGACGGCTATGTGCGCCGCCATGAGCAGCCTGCCGATCGTGTCGACGACCGCGTGATCGGGGTCGGCGTCCTTGCCGAGGATAAGCACCACACCCCAGGGCGGGGCCAGCATCTTGTCCTCGAAAAGCGGCATCGCCCCGCTTCCCGTTTTCACCGCATCGACGATTTTCAGCGCCAGGGAATGGGCCTCTCTGTCACCGCGTGACGTGTAAACTTCGAATTTGACGGTCGAGAACCGGCCTATGGCCTGGCTCAGGGCGGCCTGCTGAGCCGGCGTCAGATCCCGATCAGCGTTGCGCAGCTTCTCCGCCCGCCAGGTGAGGGCAACACCGCCGATGACCACCAGGGTGAAAAGCACGCCCAGTGATCGCTCGAGAGCGCGGCGACCCTCGGGAAAGAAGAACAGCGACACCGTGCCCACCAAACCGAGGACGATCAGCCCCTGGCCCAGGTCATTGAGGAGAGAAGGCTCGGAGAAGACGATCATCAACGCCCCGGTGTTCCGCGACAGTATCCGCGACGAAGTCGTCCTAGACCAGCCGGTAGCCGATTCCGGGCTCGGTCAGGACGTGCCGCGGCGAGGATGGATCCATCTCGATCTTCTGGCGGAGCTGGCGCACGTAGACGCGCAGATATTGCGGGTCGACCGATTCGTCGCGCCACACCTCGCGCAGCAGGTGCTTGTGGGTCAGCACCTTGCCGGCATGGATCACGAGC
>DATHNU010000071.1:0-4388 GCA_035485695.1 Reyranella sp.
AGCCGGTGTCGCGATCGCCGGCGCTCTGAAGGCCGGCAAGACATGGACGGCAGGCCGTTCGGTGATCGTGATCTGCGGTGCAAACATCAGCCGGGATGCACTCAAGTCAGTGCTTTGAGACCATCCGCCTGTTCCGAGCATCGGTTTCATGCCGATGAACTGCCTCAACATTGAGAGTTTGTAACGTCGGTGAATCGCGTTGACTGGCTGATGGTCGCCATTAGGGTGCCGTCTCCATCAGCCCGGATGTCCACTTGTGTTGGGAGCGTACATGAACAAAATCGTATCGATGATGGTTGCAGGCGTCGCCTTGTCGGCCGCCTCGGCGGCACCCGCCGGTGCCTTTCCCCTTCCATCGGATCCGCAGCGCGCACCGCAATTCACCCTGGTCGCCGAAGGCTGCGCCTATGGCTGGTGGCGCGGACCTTGGGGACAGTGCCGTGACACGGCGTACTACGGCCACATGCCGGACGGCTCGAACACCTACCGCCCGGATTGCCCGCAAGGTTATTGGGTTGGCCCGTGGGGCAACTGCCGCGACACGCCGTATCACGGCCGGCTGCCGGGCGGCGATTACCGATAAGACCTGCAGTCTCGGTCTGGCGCCCTCTGAAATCACGGCGCGAAACAATATCAGGGCAGCGGCGCGCTGCCTTGAGTCAATCAACCCAGACAAAAGCGAAACGGCCCATGGCCGCGAAGGCGGTCGTGCGGCAAAGCAGGAGATGTCAAATGAAGCGTAGCGTATCAATTCTGACGATGGCCGCGATGCTCGGTTCAGGTCTTGCGATGGCGGGCACGGCGATGGCGCAGCAGCCCGCCAATCCGGCGCCGGCGCGTCCCACGGCCCCGATGCCTCAATACACGGCCGCCGATGCCACCGCGGTGCTGAATGCGCGCGTCGCCGCGCTGAAGACGGTGATCGCGATGACGCCCGAGCAGGAAAAGCTGTGGCCGCCGGTCGAGGCCGCCATTCGCGACATCGCCAAGAGCTCGTTCGAACGTCTGAAGCAACGCCTGGCGGGGCCACCGACGACCGACTTTCTCGTGGCGCTCGGCAAGATGGCCAATAACGAGGAAGCGCGTGCCAGGGATATCAAGACGTTCATCGCCGCGGCCAAACCTCTGGTCGACTCGCTCAGCCCGGAGCAGAAGCGCCGCGTTCCGGCTTTCTTCGGCATGATCGACGTTCCCGGCGGCCAGCCGAGCGGCCAGCTCTGGCTGTTCGAGGAAGAAGAGGGCTGACGATCGATCCTCGACGAGCAAGCTCCCTCGGCGCGCGGTCTCGCAGTGCCGAGGGAGCGATTCTGTGGCACCCGGTTGTCGCCGATCGAGTTGGTTTGGTAGGCTCGACCATCGCCGGCTTTCACTCTGCCCCGTGTCGCGGGGCATTTTTGTCGGCGCGCGACGGCGATGCAGCGTGGAGACGGTCATGCGGAGCGTTCTGGGTGTTCTGATCGTCGCCGTCCTGTGGGCCGTGGCTGTCGGAGCCCGCGCCCAGTCCGGTCCCCCTGCGTTCTTCGCCTTCGTCCTGCTGGGCGAAGGCAGCGACGGCCGGCCCGTGCCGATGGCGCGCACCGTCGTCGAGCAGGCGACGACCTGTCCGCTGCTGCAGCGCGCTTCCGGCGCCCGGCAGGCGATGACGCCGCGCCAGCGGCCGTCGGGCGGCGGCTTCGACGCGGTGCTGGTCTGCGAGGCGCTCTATCCGACGGGCGAGGTTGCCAGCATCATCGTCGGCGACCGGCGTCTCGACCTGCCGGTCGTCTCCCTCGGTACGCCGCGCCGCATCGTCCTGCTGGGCGACAGCGGCTGCCGCGGGCAGGCCGAGCGTAAGCCGCAATCCTGCGTCGGCGACGGCTACGACAGGATGTGGCCGTTCGGCTCGATTTCAGTCGAGGGCGCGCACGACCGTCCCGACCTCATCGTCCATGTCGGCGACTACAATTATCGCGGCACGCCGCGCTCCATGGTGCTGCCCAGGAGCGCCACCGGCTATGCGCAGGATCTCCGGGTGAACGTGTTCGACACCGGCGACCTCGACGATGAGGACGACGAGCCGCGCATTCCCATCGGGCCGGCCTATTGGAGCCAGAACATGCAGGGCAGCCCGATCCCCGACAATTGGGCAAACTGGCGCGACGATTTCTTCATTCCCTCGTCGCGGCTGCTGGTGGCGGCGCCCTGGATCCTCAATCGCGGCAATCACGAACTGTGCAGCCGCGCTGGCCCGGGCTGGTTCTACCTGCTCGATTCGCGCTCGCCGCTCCTGGGGCCGGGCCGCCGGCAGGACGCTTGCCCGCCGCAGACTCCCGCCGGCTGGCAGCCGGGCGCGTGGCCCAGCTCACCCGTACCCTTCGCCGGCCAGCCCTTCCCGACAGAGCCCAAGCCTCCCATGCGCCTGCGGTTGGGAGGCCTCAACATCATCGCCTTCGATTCCTCCGATGCCGGCGACGCCGCGATCTACGCGCTCGATCACTATGTTGCGCAATACCGCTCGGTGGCCGCGATGCTGGCCGAGGACACGACGCCGACCTGGATCGTCACCCACCGGCCGATCTGGGGCGTGGTCAAGAAGGACCATGGCATCCCGGCCGGCGACGCGCCCTACGGCTTCATCAACATCACCCAGCAGATCGCCTTCACAACCGTGTTTCCCAACGGCTCGCCTGCCCATCTCGCCGTCGTGATCGCGGGCCACATGCACCGCTTCCAGGCCACCGGCTTCGACAGCCGCCATCCGCCGCAGCTCGTCGTCGGCACCGGCGGCATGGAGCTGTCGCGCGTCCAGCCCCAACCCGCGCCGGACGATCCCAAGCGACCGATCCGCGTGCCCGATTTCGCCGACGTCACGGGTTACGTGGTGGGCCTCAGCGATTTCGGCGCGATGGTCATGAGCGTGGGCGAGCGCGGCGCCTGGACGAGCGTCCTGATGGGCACGACAGGCCAAACCCTGGCGACCTGCGATTCGCGCTGGTCCGGCCAGGGCAGCGGACGATCGGTGTGCAAGCTCGAGTGATGCTGACCGTGGGCCCGCATTCTGTCCTTTGCTGGGAGCGCGCCACTCCAGTGGCGCTCATGGGCTGTGTGATCGACGAAGATGCGCCACTTAAGCGCGGAGTTTACTCCGCGCGCAGTGGCGCGCTCCCAGCCACGAGCGGTCAGATGGATCAATTCTACCGCGCCGCAAGCTCCGTCGCCGCCGCCGAACAGTCGTTGCCCTGAAAGCGATAGCGCGTGGCGATGCCCTGCTCGACGGTCCATTCGGCGAGGCACTCGTCGCGCACCATGCCTTCCGGCGTGTGCGGGATCGGCTTGATCGAGCCGCCGGCATAGGTATAGCCAAGCATGCGGTCGGGGATGGCGTAAGTCCTCTGCCAGCGCCATTGCAGGACCTTCACACCGGGCGCGGGTTCGGTGTTGGCATCGGGCGTGCGGCGCATGGCGGTGAGCAGCGCCGGCTCGTTGACGCCGACCATCGGCTTCATCCTGGCGTCCAGCGCATCGGAACCCGCGCAGGCGCCCACGAGCAAAGCGGCAAGCAACGCGTACTGACGCATCGTTAAACTCCTCTTCAAGCCTGTCCGGCGTCGACCAGGCGCTGATAGTACAGCAGGTCGAGTTCGGGCGCCTTTTTGCCGAGGCTGGTCAGGATCATATGTGCGTGACCGCGGTGATGGGTCTGGTGATTGAACCAGTGGTCGAGCGCCGGCATCAGGGGCTGCACGAACTCATCCGGCGTCGAGACGCGGCGGTAGCGGATGACGCCCTTGAGCCTGGCTTCGTCGAGACTGCCGACCCACGCCACGATGCGCCGGTCCTCGGCGTCGCGTGCGGCGCGAAGATCGGGCAGGCGGTCGTGCAGGATCGCGTCCAGCCGGTCCGGCGCCTCGCCCTCGCCGGTGAAGCGCTTCATCCAGATGCGGTCGGTCGTGAGCAGGTGGTTGAGCGTGCCGTGCATGGACTTGAAGAAGGCGCCCTTGTCGGCGCGATACTCTTCGTCCGACAGCTGCGCGGCGGCGGCGTAGAGGCGGTCGTTGGCCCAGGCGTTGTAGCCGGCGAAGGTCATGTAATGGTCTTTCATGCCGCCATTGTGCGACGCCGCCGGCCGACATCAAGATTGATTGATTCAGTCAACCCTTACCAGACGAGCCGCAAGCCGCCGGTGCCGGCGAAGGCGCGGGCGTTGTGGGAGAGGTCGCTGTCGAACTGGCCGTAGAGCCGCACCATGTGGGTGAGCTCGAGGTCGAAACCGGCGCTGATGAACAACGAATCCGGCGCCGGCTGCGCCCCCGTCACCTGAAATGGCGCGTTGGGCAGCACGGAGCCCAGGGTCACGGTGGCGGTACGGTTGGTGTTGAACTCATGCGCCCAGCCCAGCCGCAGCCGCG
>DATHNU010000072.1:0-6112 GCA_035485695.1 Reyranella sp.
GTCCTCCGGCGAGACCACGACGTCGACGGTCGTGGTGAAGAGCCCGTCGTAGCGCACGAACTCCGCACGGTCCTCGGCGAACATCACGTTGTAGCCGGCGGGCCGTGTGCCGCGCGGCTGGTAGGTCGCCGACCACACCGCACCGCTGCCGACGTCGCGCAGGAAGGCGTAGCTGCCCCAGTCGTCGCGCGTCGTGTCCTCGCGCCAGCGCGTCACGGCATGCGCGCCCCAGCGGCTGTAGCCCGAGCCCGCCGCGGTCAGCATCACGGAGTATCGGCCGTTGGACAGCAGGTGGGTGGACGGGCTGGCGGCATGCGGATTGTGCAGGCGGCGCACGACGGCCGGTTCGAGGTCGTCGACCGTGGCGCTGGCGCCGACCTCCTCGGCCCGCGGATGGGCGACCGCGACATCGCGCGGCGTGCGTTCCTGCAGCAGAAGCTCGGTCGCCTGCACGATCGGCTCGCCGTGGAAGCGCGTGCGCATCACGCCGTCGAACAGCGCATTGGCGATGGCGACCACCGTCATGCCCTGATGATGAGCCATGTAGGCGCGCACGACGGCCACCGTCTGGCCTTCCGGCAGGCGCGACGGCGTGAAGTCGAGCGCCTCGTAGAAGCCGTAGCGCCCGCGGCCGCCGATTCCGGCCAGCCGCTTGAAGTTGGCCGCCGCGGCGCCCGGATCGACCATGGCGGCGAGTGCCGTCGCGTAGGGCGCGATGACGAGGTTCTCGCTCAGACCGCGCTTGAAGCCCAGGCCCGGTACGCCGAAGTTGGAATACTGGTAGGTGAGTTCCTTGTCGCGCGCATTGTAGGCCGATTCGGAGATGCCCCACGGCACGCCGAGGCCGTCGGCGTAGTCGATCTGCCGGCGCACGACGAGTTCGTTGGTCCTCTCGATCAGGCTGCCGAGCGGCGCGCGCATGACCAGCGACGGCATGAGATACTCGAACATCGAGCCCGACCAGGAGATCAACGCCGCTCCGCGTCCGATCGGTGTGACCTCTCGGCCCAGCCGGAACCAATGCCGGGCCGGCACTTCACCGGCGGCGATCGCCATGAAGCTCGCAAGCCGCGCTTCCGACGCGACGAGGTCGTAGCAACTCGCATCGAGTCCGTCTTCGGCAACGACATAGCCGATCGACAGCAGCCGGCGATCCCGGTTGAACAGAAAGTCGAACTCCATGGCGTTGGCCATGGCGCGGGCAGTCGACTCGATTGTCTGCAGCCGGCGCTCCAGCGCCGCGGTCGACTGGTCGTCCTGCGCCATATCGCGACGGCGGCTTTCGATCGACCGTTGCGCGGCTTCGACCCAGTACAACATATCTGCGCTCGCATCGTCGCCCCGTTCATTGGCGAGCGCGCGGGCGAGGTCGGCGGCCTTCCCGGCATGCAGCGCCAGCTCATCCAACCGATCCGGGAGCTGCGGCAGCGCTGCCGCAAGGTCGTCCAGGCAGCGGACAAGTTCGCCCGGCGTGACGACATGCGTGCGCCGATCGTCGGGCAATGCCTGCAGCGCCTCGTGGGCGAGCGCCAGGCTGTCGCCCACGGCGGCGATGGTGCCGTGTGCATCGGCGGGATTGCCCCGCCACGCCGCACAGGTATTGGCGAGCGCGATCAGGTGACCGGCCAGGTTGCCGCTGTCGACCGAAGAGATATAGACGGGCTCGAGCGGCCTGAGATCGGACGTGTCGTACCAATTGAAGAAGTGACCGCGGAAACGCTTGAGGGATCCCATGGTCGCAAGCGTCGCCTCGAGGCGCTCGACGGTTTCAAGCGTGCCGATCCAGCCGAAGTCGCGGGCGGCGATCGTCGACAGCAGCAGCAATCCGAGATTGGTCGGCGACGTTCGGTGGGCGACGACGGGATTCGGATCCTCCTGGAAGTTGTCCGGCGGCAGCATGTGGTCGGCCTCGGTGACGAACGTCTCGAAGAACCGCCAGGTACGCCGCGCGATCAGCCGTAGCGACCTCGCATCGGCCTCGGAGATCGCCAGGTTGCCGGCATCGACCGGCGCTACGCTCACCCAGCGCGCGACCGCGGGCGCGAACAACCAGGCAACGATGAAAGGCGCTGCCACCAGCCTTGCCGCGCCGCCGGCATGCCAGACGAACAAGGCGGCCAGCGACGCAATGAAGAGGCTCCCCGCCATCTGCCTGGCGAAGCCCGCCCAATCGGTGCGAAGCATGGTCGTGGACTGGGCCGCGGTGGTCCAGTCGAGCAGATGGCGATGGCTGACAAACAGCCGATAGAGGGTTCGGCCGATCGCATCCAGCATCAACCACGCCTGGTGGGCGAGGAACACCACGAGCAGCGCGGACTGGGCAAGAGCATCGAGGACATCCGTTGCCAGCGCGCCGAAATGACTGCGCAACGTGATGCCGGAATGCCGCGGCACAAGGGCCGCGATCACCGGCAGGAGTGTCGGCAGCGCGACGGTCAGCAGGGCGAAGCCGGTCCAGACCAGCGCGGCCGGAAGGGGCAGCGTCCATCCCGCCAGCAACGCGACGACCACCGCCGGCGCGGACAGGGTGCGCCGCAGGTTGTCGAACATCTTCCACCAGCCGATCGCCGGGACCGGCGTGACCTTGTCAGGCGCGTGTCCCTTCATGCGGCCGAGCAGCCAGGGCAGCAGCTGCCAGTCGCCGCGCGCCCAACGATGCTGACGCGCCGACGCCACGTCGTAGCGGGCAGGAAATTCCTCGACGACCTCGATGTCCGAGACCAGGCCCGAACGGGCGAACACGCCCTCGAAGAGGTCGTGGCTCAGCATGGTATTGTCGGGCACCCCGCCCTGCAGCGCGGCCTCGAAGGCGTCGACGTCGTAGATGCCCTTGCCCGAGTAGGAGCCTTCGCCGAACAGGTCCTGGTAGACATCCGACACCGCCGACGAATAAGGGTCGATCCCGCTGTTGGTGGAAAAGATGCGTTGGAACAACGAGCCTTCCGCACCGACCGGCAACGAGGGCGTCACGCGGGGCTGCAGCACGCCATAACCTTCGACGACGCGGCTCTCGGCCTTGTCGAAACGCGGCCGGTTGAGCGGATGCGCCATCTTGCCGACGAGCCGCTGGATCGCGTCGCGCGGCAAGCGCGTATCGGAGTCGAGCGTGACGACATAGCGGATATCGGTGGGCAATGCGCGCGATCCGCTGTCGATGAACGTCGTGTCGGCAGCACCCCGCAGCAGGCGATTGAGCTCATGGAGCTTGCCGCGCTTGCGCTCCCATCCCATCCAGACGCCTTGCGCTTCGTTCCAGACTCGGTGGCGATGGAGCAGGAGGAAGCGATCGGCGCCGTCGGCGTTCGGATAGCGGGCGTTGAGACGGGCGATGCCGTTGGTGGCCACCGCCACGAGGTCGTCGTCGCCCGGAAGCCATTCGGCATGGGCATCCGCCCAGTCCGACAGTAGAGTGAAATGGATCGCGCCGGCGGGATTGGAAAGATAGTGGACTTCGAGGCGCTGGATCTGCTCCTCGACCGTCTTGCGAGTCGTCAGAAGCGTCGGGATGGCGACCAGGGTGCGCAGGTGCGGCGGCACCCCCTCCCGGAGATCGAGGCAGGGCAGGAGGCTCGCGCCGAAACCGCCGGTAATCGCGCGATTGACCAGCATTAGCGCCGCATCGACTGCCGGCAGCAGGCCGATCAGCACCATCACCGCAAGCTGCCAGCCGGTGACGCCGACGAGCGCCAGCACGAGCAGCGGCAGGAAAAGAACGACGGCGGCCGTCATGGAAACACTGATGACGTAGCCGGCGATGCCCATCGACGTGAACCGCCGCCGTAGCGCAAGACCGGGTGGCCGGAAGCCCAGGGAACGCTCGAACAGCCGGCGACCGCCGCCGATCAGGTGATAGCCGGGATCGCGCTGCCGGCGATCGCCATCGCATGTGCCGGGGGCAGACGCAGCGGCCTCGAGCGCGCGGCGGGCGATCTCGGGTTCGGTCAGATCCGTGCCGCGCGCCATCTGCTCGACCGCGGTGCGATAGAGGTTGCGAGTGGCGAAATCCATGGCAGCGAAATCACTGCCGGCACGCAGGACATCGTCGACCGGGCTCACCTGCTCGAACAACTTCGCCCAGTCGACATCGGAGATCAGGCGCATGCTGGTGATGATGTTGCGCACCGTGACGTTGGTCGCGCCCTGGAGATTGTGCTCCTTGCGCACCAGCTCGTCGGCGGTCGTGCCTTCGCGCGCCAGTCGCCCCTCGAGCCAGCCCACGGCGGGGGTCGCCTCGGGGTCCTGGTCGCGCAGGCGCTGGACGAGCTGGACGACGAACCCCTCGGAGAACGGCGCCCGCTCGTAGGGCTTGAGCGCCCCGGGATCGGCCACGAGGTCGCCCAGGCCCAGCAGCCGGTCGGCCACGGCGTCGGCCTCCTCGCGCTCGGCGCGGCGGCTCATGATGCGGACGGCCGAGCGCCGGAGATTCTCCACCAGCACGATGCGCAGCGTGATCGCCACGGCCCACAGCTCGCCGATGCTGAGCGGCTGGACGTTCTGATAGGCGCGCACGAAGCGGGTCAGTGCGTCCGGATCGAAGCGGCTGTCCGTATGGGCCACGAAGGCCCACGCAACGCCAAACACACGGGGGTAGCCGGCCAGCGGACCGCTGCTCAGCTTGGGAAGCTGGCGGTAATAGCCCGGCGGCAGGTCGGTGCGAACCTCACGAACCTGTTGCTCGACCAGGTGATAATTGTCGAGCAGCCAGTCCGCGGCAGGGGTGATCGGGCGGCCCTGGTCGGCGGCCTTGGCGAGTCGGCGATAGGCGTCGAGCAGTGTACGCTCGTTCTGGGCCAGCCGGGCCACGAGCGGCCTGACCGAAGCGGGAGTCGTTGAGATAGGCTGGTTGTCGGCAAGGCTTTCCGCGTGCTGCTCCAGCCGTTCGACGCTGAAAAGCTCGCTACGAATCGGATCGTCGTCTTCCCATAGGGAAACGGGTTGCGCGCGCCCAGAGGCGCGCCGCAGAAGCGATATCAATGATCCCGGCCTTTCCGGCAGCAATGCGCGTGCGGCACCGAAGTTGCCGCGCGATCGTGACGCTACGCCGTGAACAGATTGCTACGGCCATTGTTCTTCTACAGCAAACGACGAGGCCGGACGAATCGCCTCATCGCCACCCGCGCCCCGCCCAATGCAGGAGCGTCGACGCGTGAACCTTGAACAGTCTTAGCGATTGTCAAAGGGTCTCTGCTCCTATTCTCTGAAGCGTCGGCGTCTCTGGCCGTTGCCCGGGGTGTTTTCCGGTACCGAATCGAAGGCTCCCCGTGACCTCACCCCTGTCGGCCCGCGCAGCTTTCGCCGCAGTTCTGCTTCTTGCGCCCTCCCTCGCCATTGCTCAGGTGCAAATCACGACCGCGCCAAACGGACTGCCGCCCGGCCTTGGCTCGAGCACCTTCGCGGTATCGCCCCCGGAAGGCCGCCTCGACGCCGGACCGGCGGCAAGCAAACCGACGTTCAAGGAATTGCGCCTCGACGGCCAGACGGGCGCGTTGAACTCCTTTGTCAGGATTGGCCCGGCCACGAACGGCCAGGGTCAAGGCTCGGCCGAGAGCGGTAGCTCCGGCTCCTCCGTTACCGGCAATCCCAGCGAGCGCCGGTCACCGGAGCTGTTCAAGCTCGGCGGCAATATCAAGTTCTAGCTGCCTGGCAGCCGGCCGTTGGAGCACCTTCCGCTCGGCTGGAATCAGCCGAGCGGAAGGTCGTGCTCTAGAATATTTAGATTCTAGAGCAGCTTATGTCCGATCAGATGGAACCGCGTGCGGTTCCATCTGGTCGGACGCTGCTCTAGTGCCGCGCCGCCTGCCCGCCGTCCAAGGTCATCACCACGCCGCTGATATAGCTGGCGCGGTCCGACGCCAGGAACACCGTGAGGTCGGCGACCTCGTCGGGTTCGGCCGCGCGGCCAAACGGCATGTGTTTGGTGAGCTCGGGCCAGCGCTCGGGATCGCCGAACTTCTGCTCGGCCTGGCCGCGCAGCAGGGTGAGCATGCGGTCGGTACGGGTGGCCGGCGGGTTTATCGCCACCACCCGCACACCGTGATCGACGCTCTTCGATCCCACGGCGCGGGTGAAGGCCATCAGGCTCGCATTGCCCATGGTGCCGGTGACGTAGTCG
>DATHNU010000073.1:0-6113 GCA_035485695.1 Reyranella sp.
CGGGTCAGCACGTAGATCAGCTGGAAGTCCGAGAAGGTGAAGATCACCGAGAACATGGTGACGATGAAGATGATCGGCTTTAAGAGCGGCAGGGTGACGTAGCGGAAGCGGCCCCAGCGGCCGGCGCCGTCGATGGTCGCGGCCTCGTAGAGCTCGGGCGGGATGGTCTGCAGGCCGGCGAGCAGGGTGATGGCGTAGAACGGCAGGCCGCGCCAGGTGTTGACCATGATCAGCGAGAACATCGCGAGATACGGGTTGCCGAGCCAGCTCGGGCCGGGATTGGCGAGGCCGGTCTGCATCAGCGCCCAGTTGATCACGCTGAAGGCGGGGTCGAGGATCCACTGCCAGGCGATGGTCGACAGCACGGTCGGCACGATGAACGGCAGCAGCAGCAGCGCGCGCGTCAGGTTCTTGAAACGGAAGTCCTGGTTCATCACCAGGGCGAGCCCCAGGCCGCCCACCATCTTCAGGAGCGTCGCCGCCGCGGTGTAGACGATGGTGTTGACCACCACCTGCCAGAACACCGGATTGTGCCAATCGGCGATGAAATTATCCAAGCCGATGAACACGCCCGGCTTCGCCACCTGCCGGTCCTGCAGGCTGATCCAGATGCCGTAGAAGAAGGGATAGCCGACCAGCGCCACCAGGAAAACGACCGGCGGCGCCACCATCAGCCAGCCGAACACACCCTCGCGCTCCAGCCAGCGTCCGAGCGAGAAGGCGGAGCGCCGGCTCACCGCCGCCGGCGCGAGGACGGCCGTCATGCGCCTACGCCGCTTTGTAGATCTGCTTCAGCTGTCCCTGGGCGTCGGCGATCACCTCCTTGGTGGATTTGCCGGCGCAGGCCTTGGCGAACATGTCGATGACGACGAACTTCGCGATGGTCTCCGACTGCGCCCGGCTGAGCGGCGCCGGCCAGCCCGGCAGATGCGCGGTCTTGAGCGAGTCGCGGTACGGCAGGTTGCGTGGCTCGACCTTCCACATCGGCGCGTCGTCGTAGGCGTGCAGGAACGGCTGGTAGTAGGTGACCGCGATGTCGTACCAGGCGCCCGCCTGCGCCGGCGCCATCAGCCAGCGCAGGAAGTCCTTGGCTGCCTTGGGGTCGGGGGTATGCGCGAAGACCGAATGGCAGAGCGGATTCAGCATGTGGAAGCGACCCTTCGGCCCCTTGGGATTTTCCGACTGGTCGGTGACCTTGGCGATTTCCGGAAAGTCCTTCTTGGCCGACCACAGGATCGATTCGGCGTTGTTGGTGCAGGAGATCTGCTCCGACAGGAACGCCTTGTTATTGCTGACGTCGGTCCAGCCCAGGCAGTCCTCGAACATCGTCTCCTTGAAGAACTTGCGGCAGAAGTCGATCGCCCGCGCGGTCTCGTCGGAATCGAGCACGATGGTCTTGCCGTCGGCCTCGACCTCGCGGCCGCCGTAGGACCACAGCAGCGGATAGAGCCAGCCGTGATTGTCGCCGAAGCCGTGGCCCAGCTCGAAGCCGAAGGGGTGGCCCGCCTTCTTCAGCTTGATGCCAGCTTCCAGCAGCTCGTCCCAGGTATCCGGGAACTTGTCGTAGCCGGCCTCCTTGAACCAGTCGGTGCGCCAGTTCATCAGCTGGCCGATATTGCCGAACGGGATCGCCTTCCACTTGCCGTTGACCACCACCGCTTCCTGCGCCGATTCGTACCAGCCGCCGCTCTCCTTGCCGATCTCGACGGCAATGTCGCTCACGTCGACGAACTTGTCGTCGAACAGGAAGGCCCAGTTGAAGCCGATCGCGGTCAGGTCGGGGCCGCTTGCATTCTCCGCCGCGGTGGTGACGCGGGTCAGCAGGCTGCCGACGCTCACCACATCGTAGTCTACCTTGATGCCTGTCAGCTTCTCGTACGCCGGCGCCAGGGTGTTCTTGACGTAGGCGTCGTAGGGCGGGATGAACGAGCTCTCGTGCATCAGCGTGAGCTTCTTGGGCGCGGCCTGTCCGGGGCCGCCGCCGATCAGCGTGCCGATGCCCGCCAGCGCGGAAATTTTCAACATGTCACGGCGCGAGCTTGCGCGGTCGAACCCAGCCATCGCGTCACCCTCCAGTGTGCGGCCAGGTTTACGCGTACGCGAGCGCCATTGTTTCGGCGCGATCAGGCCGTTGGCGAAAAGCTTAGGGAGCCGGTTCCGGCGAGTCAACGCCGCGGCCTTCGACGGCATCGCCCGCGTATTCTGAAAGGGAAGCAAGAGCAGTTTGTCGTGGTTCGACAATTCTGGGTAGCGTGGGATGCGACCTTCGGCTCCCTAATCGGGCGTGGTTACGCACAGGAAAAGCATGACCGGAACGAACCGCCGCGTGTTGGGTGGCGTTGTCTTCACATGGAAGTCCATCCAGCCGTTCTCAGGAGGCCTCCGGTCAGGGACCTGATCGCGCTCGCCGGTCGATGCCTGCGCGAGCCCGCGTCGCGGTGCCTTGATGGCGAGATTTACTGCGCGCTCCACAACATCGAGGACATCAACGACCTTTCCGACCCAAAGCTGGTGGCGGCCCGGGAAAACGGCGAAGTCCTGGTGGAACATCAGCGTGGCGCCGACTGCGAATGGATACAGGCGCCGCCTTTCACCGAGGAGCTGCGCTACGCCGAAACTCTTGTGCCCGAGGGGCTGGCGACCATCGCCAGGGATCCGCGAATAGTCTGTGCGACCGCGCTGAATGCGCGCGCCCTCACCAGCGCGCCGCCACTTCGGGTTTCCAACATCCTCGAATTCTGCCGGGGATAGTCGCATCGCCCTGACGGGGCGTGCTCACGCGGCGGCCCTGCCGAGGAGCGCGTCAGCCGCTCGCGATCGTCAGGGCGGTTGCCTGCTGAAGCACGGCTGTCGGCTCATACGGCTTGTCGTGAAAGCGCGTGCCCGACGGCAGCTTAAGAGGTCGCGGCCGGCCCGACGTCACGATGATGCCGATCGCGGGCCAGCGCCTGGCCACATCACAGGCGAGGTCCGCCCCGCTCATCGATCCGGGCATGCTGACGTCGGTGAAGAGCAGCCTGACGTCGGCGTTCGTCTCGAAGAGTCGCAGCGCCTCGGCGGCGCTGCCGGCTTCGAGCACCCGGTATCCGGCATGGCTGAACATGTCGGAGGCGCCCATGCGCTCCAGCGCGTCGTCGTCGACGACCATCACGAGGGCTTGCGAGGGGGATCTGTCCATGGGGAGCAACGGACACCTATCACGATCGTTCCCAATTCACACAACGGAAAGTTGCGATTCGAGGCGACTCGCGTCGTTTGACGCGAAGGCGGGGTGGTGCTGCAACACCCCTCGGACATACCGCCGCGAGTGGTCAATTCCGAACAGACCTGCCGCCCGTGGTTCGTATGATGACGGATTGAACTCCTGAAAGGTCGTCCGTCGTTTTGGCAGCCTGGAGATCAGTTGCGGAGGCTTCGTGCACCAGACAGGCATCAGGGAGCAATTTACCGCCCTTGCTGATGCCTGGGCGCTCGCCCAGGGCATTGTCGACACCGTCCGCGAGCCCGTTCTCGTCCTCGACGAGGAACTGCGCGTGATCGCCGCCAGCCGCTCCTTCTATTCGGCCTTCAAGGTCACTGCCGAGGACACCCAGGGCCGGCTGCTTTATGCGCTGGGCGACGGCCAATGGGACATCCCGAAGCTCCGGGTGCTGCTCGAAAACATCATTCCCGAGCATGGCGTGATGGAGGGCTATGAGGTCGAGCATGAATTCCCCGACCTCGGACAACGCACGATGTGCCTGAATGCCCGCCAGGTGTTCTACAAAGGCGGCGCAAACAGGACCATTCTGCTCGGCATCGAGGATATTACCGAGCGGCGCATCCTGGAGCGCGAAAAGGAAGAATTGTTGCGCCAGAAGGGGGTGCTGCTCGAGGAACTGCAGCACCGGGTGGCCAACAGCCTGCAGATCATCGCCAGCATCCTTCTCATGAAGGCGCGCGCGGTGCAGTCGGCGGAGACGCGTCTCCATCTCGAGGACGCCCACCAGCGGGTCATGTCGGTGGCTGCCGTGCAAAAGCAGCTTTACGCCGCCGAGGCCACCGGGTCTGTCGAGGTGGCACCCTATCTCGAGAAGCTGTGCGCCAGCCTGGCGACCTCGATGATCGGCGATAGCCGGCCGATCTCGCTCAAGGTGGCCGGTGAGGGCGGCAGCGCATCATCGCGCCAGGCCGAGAGTCTCGGCCTGATCGTGACCGAGCTCGTGATGAATGCCCTGAAGCATGCCTTCCCCGAGGCGAAGGCCAAAGGCCAGATCGTCGTCGCCTATGACAGGGCCGGCACGAACTGGAAGCTGTCGGTCTCCGACGACGGCATTGGCAAGCCGGACGGCGTCTTCGCCCAGGGCAAATCCGGCCTCGGCACCGGTATCGTCAAGGCGCTTTCCCAGCAGCTCGATGCCCAGGTCGATACCTCGGCCGGCCCGCTCGGCACCACGGTGTCGATCACCCATGCGACTTTCCCGATCAAGGCAGTCCGGGCCGCGTAAGGGAGGCGAGCCGCGATGATCGGCGCCGCCATCGGGGGCCGCTGTCCGTGCCTCTCGCTGCGGTTGTAGAGCGAATGGGATCACAGCATGGTCACAGCGCCTAAATCGCCGAAGTCGTAGCTTCGTTCGGGCGATATGCCCATCCCAGCAATACCTCCTCGGCCCGGAAGGCGACTTCCGGGCCTTTTCTTTGGCTCCTGCGCAGGGCCTCCGAATGCCGATCGGGAACGGCGCCATCGACCATGGGTTGAACGCGTTGCACGGCAGGACCGGGACGCTTCCGCGCGGCCGGGCGTCAACGCAGTTCACGCGTAACCGGCCGGCATGGCGCAGGAGACGGAAGAGCGCGTCCAGCCGACCTGAGATGCAGGGTGTATGACTCTCTTTCCGGGAAAAGTTGAAGAGGAACGCTTGACGTTCCTGAGCAATGTTGTGGCGTATGCGTGCCGACACTCACATGAGGATCGGCACCTTGCCCAACAGCTTCACGTCTTCCGACAGGCCTGACCGGCTCGACGACAGTGCGTCTGCCTCAGCGGCTGTAAACAGCCGCGAGAGCGAAGCCGATGGGACGCTGCTGTCCGACAGCGACTTGATGACCATCCTGCGCAAGGAGGAAAACGCCGCCAGCAACTATCAATGGTCGGCGCTCAGCCAGACGCGCGAGGACGCGCTCAACTACTACGACCGCGAGCCCTACGGCGACGAGCAGGAGGGCGCCTCGCAGGTCGTCACCTCGGAATTCGCCGACGTGATCGAATCGATCATGCCCGGCCTGATGCGGGTCTTCACCAGCACCGACGACGTGGCCGAGTTCACGCCGGGCGCGCCGGGCGAGGAGCAGTGGGCCAAGGAGGCGAGCGAGTACGTGCCGCATGTCTTCATGCGCCAGAACGACGGCTTCCGCATCCTCTACTGGATGATCAAGGACGCCCTGATGTACCGCCTGGGCGCCGTCACCGTCGATCTGGAGGACTATAGCGAGAAGCGGCGCGTGCCGGTTCAAGGATTGCCGCAGGACGCCATCGACCTGGTCGTGGCGCAGGCGGCGGAGGAAGGCGCCGAGCTGGCGATGGAGCTCGAGCAGGACGAGGTGCGCCTGGAGGTACCAGGGGCGCCTCTCCCGAGCCGTGGCGAGGGACCTTTCCCTCCGCCGCCGGCGCCTTCCTTCTCTGGTTCCATCACGATCACCCGCAAGCGCCAGCGCGTGGTGGCCGACAATATCGCGCCCGAGGACATCCTGTTCACGCCCACGGCGCGCGACCAGGACAAGGCCTCGTTCCTGGGCTTCCGCAAGCGCGTCACCGCGTCCGACCTGGTCGAGATGGGCCTCTCCCCGGACGAGGTCGACGAGCTCGGCTCCGACCGCGACCTCTCGCCGGAGGACACGCAACGCAACGACGGCGCCAGCCTCAACGAGGCCGAGCGCTCCGACCTCGGCGACAGCGAGCGGCCGCTCTGGCTGGTGGTGGCCTATGTCCGCGCCGACAATGACGGCGACGGCGTCTCCGAGCTTCTGCGCGTGGTCTATGCTCACGCTGGCGGCACGGCGGGTCGCATCGTCGAGCGCGTCGAATGGGACGGCCTGGCCTCGATCGCGCTCGCCTCGCCGATCCTGATGAGCCA
>DATHNU010000074.1:0-3233 GCA_035485695.1 Reyranella sp.
TGATAGCCATGGCGATAGTTCATACGGTGCCTATAGCATCGCCGATGGATTTGTGGGCACAGGATGTGCTTCAACCCGGGGGCAACAAAGGGGGACAGAAATGGCCACGCACGAACTTCATTCCTCGCCCGAGACCTGCCACTGGGGCTATTTCGACAGCCAGCTGAAACCCTCGCTGCGCATCAAGTCGGGCGACATCGCCACCATCCATTGCGTTTCGGGCTCGGCCGAGATCCTGCCCGGCGAGCCGTTCAACGTGCTGCCCGAGCATCGCGAGATCCTGGGCGCGCTGAAGCCCCATCTCGGCCGCCACATCCTGACCGGCCCGGTCTATGTCGAAGGCGCCGAGCGCGGCGATGCGCTGGCCGTCGAAGTGCTCGACATCAAGTTCCGCACCAACTGGGGCTGGAACGCCCAGCGGCCGCTGGCCGGCACCCTGCCCGAGGACTTCCCGTTCTATCGCCTGACCCACATTCCCATCGATTCCAACCGCGGCGTCGCCACCCTGCCGTGGGGCCTCGAGATCGACCTGAAACCGTTCTTCGGCATCATGGGCGTGGCGCCGCCGCCGGAATGGGGCCAGTGCAGCTCGATCGAGCCGCGCGCCTTCGGCGGCAACATCGACAACAAGCACTTCAATATCGGCACCACGGTCTACCTGCCGGTGTTCGCCGAGGGTGGCCTGTTCTCGACCGGCGACGGCCATGGCGTGCAGGGCGACGGCGAGGTCAACCTCACGGCGCTCGAGACGTCGCTCTCCGGCACCTTCCGCTTCACCGTGCGCAAGGACATGAAGCTCAACAACCCGCGCGCCGAGACCGCCACGCACTGGATCACCCACGGCTTCGACCCGGATCTCGACGACGCCGCCAAGGAGGCGCTGCGCGACATGATCCGCCTGATCACCGCCAAGACCGGCCTGTCCGCCGCCGACGCCTACATGCTGTGCAGCCTACAGGGCGACCTGCATGTCACGCAGACCGTCGACGGCAACAAGGGCATCCACTGCATGATCGCCAAGAAGGTGATCGGCGGGTGAGCCTGCCGGACCTTCTCGACGAAGCGGCGGGCCGGCATGACGACGCGGCGTGGGCGCGCCACGCCCTGGAGCTCATCCAGAACGACCAGCGGCGCTCAGCCGACACCCACCTGCTGCGGCTCGACCTGCCGGCGCTCGACGGAATCGACATCTATCTCAAGGATGAATCGACCCATCCGACCGGCAGCCTGAAGCACCGCCTGGCGCGCTCGCTGTTCCTCTACGGCATCTGCAACGGCCGCATCAGGCACGACACGCCGATCGTCGAGGCTTCATCGGGATCGACGGCGATCTCCGAGGCCTACTTCGCGCGCATGCTTGGCCTGCCCTTCCATGCCGTTATGTCGGCGAGCACGTCGCCGGAAAAGATCCATGAGATCGAGCGCCAGCATGGCGAGTGCCATCTGGTGGCCGACGGCAAGGGCATCTATGCCGCCGCCGAGGCGCTCGCGGCCCGTCTCGGCGGCGTCTATCTCGATCAGTTCACCTACGCCGAGCGCGCCACGGATTGGCGCGGCAACAACAACATCGCCGAATCGATCTTCGAGCAGATGAGCCGCGAGGACCATCCGGTGCCGGCCTGGATCGTCATGAGCGCCGGCACCGGCGGAACGACGGCGACGATCGGCCGCTATATCCGATACAAGCGGCTCGCCACCCGCCTGTGCGTGGCGGATGCCGAGCATTCGGCCTTCTTCGAGGCCTATGCGACGGGCAACATGGCGGTGACCTGCGATCGCCCGTCGCGCATCGAGGGCATCGGCCGGCCGCGGGTCGAGCCCTCGTTCGTGCCCAAGGTCATCGACCACATGATGCGCGTGCCCGATGGCGTGGCGCTCGCCGCCATGCGGGTGCTGTCGCGCCGGCTCGGCCGCCGGGTCGGCGGCTCGACCGGCACCAACTTCTTCGCGCTTTGCGTTCTTGCCTCGCGCCTGAGGGTGGAACGAACCCGTGGCTCGATCGTGAGCCTGATCTGCGACAGTGGCGAGCGTTACGCCCACACCTACTACAGCGACGACTGGATCACCGCGCAGGGCTTCGATCTGGCGCCGCACGAGCGAACCCTCGACGCGTTTCTGGACGGTGCGGAAGCCTCTCTCCATGTCTCGTGAGCTGCGGCACCGAACCGGCGACATGATCCGCCATCTGTGCGCTGCCCTGCTCCTGTTAGCATGCGCCGCGCGAGCGGCGCTGGCAGGCGACGAACTGGTGACGTCGGCTCGCATGACCGGCGGCGAAACCATTCCCTACATCCTGACCAGCAAGCCCGGCACGCCCGCCTACGCCGTCATCCTGATGCCGGGCGGCAAGGGAACCGTTAGCCCGCGCATGATGGACGGCAAGCTGGTCTTCTCCGGCGGCGGCAACTTCTTGATCGGTTCGCGCGAGCTGTTTGCCGACGGCCGGTTCGTCGCCGTCTCGACCGACGCGACCTCGACGCCCGATCGCATGCTGGCGATCATCCGCGACCTCCAGGCGCGCTACGGCCAGATCGCGATCTACATCATCGGCACCAGCCGCAGCACCGAGGCCACGATGGCGCTCGCCAAGCCGCTCGACGGCTGGGTGGCGGGCTTCGTCCATAGCTCGTCGATGAATGCTATCGCCGATTTCGATCCGCGCGGGCTTCGCAGCCGGCACCTCATCGTTCTTCACACCCAGGACGCCTGCCGCGTGACCAGCCCCTCCGCCGGCGCCGCATCGCATCGGAAGTACGGCACCGAGCTGATCGAGATGAGCGGCGGCACGTCGACCGGCAACGACTGCGAGGCCTCTGCCCACCATGGCTACAACGGCATCGAGCAGGCGACGGTCGACAACATAAAGGCCTGGATCGCCAAACCTTGATCATAGTTGGGGCACTTCATCATGCTCATGCGGACCGCGGGCGTCCCGCCCGCTCAAATTCATGAGCGGGCGGGACGCCCGCGGTCCGGAAGACCATGAGATAACGCGCCACTGGAGTGGCGCACCCCCAGCCATGACTAAGGCGCCGGCTCGACCCTGAGTTCGTTGCCGTGGACGGCGGCCACGCGAACCCGGCTGCCCGCCACCATGTCGGGGCCGGTGACGGTCCAGCTGCCATCGCCCAGCTTGACCCGGCCCTGGCCGCCCAGGATCGGCGCGTCGAGCACGATCGTCCGGCCGACCAGGCTGTCGCCGCGCGCGTTGAGATTGGCGTCGATGGGCCTGC
>DATHNU010000075.1:0-2266 GCA_035485695.1 Reyranella sp.
CCAGCGAATACGCCGGTCACGAGATCGAGCATGCCCTTGCCGCGCGCGACCGCCGCGTTGAGAAAATGCGCTTGGCTGAACAGCGGATGCGTGCGGTTGAGCCGGGGCGCTCGGCCACCTGGAAACGCGAGGGGCTGCTTCAGGCGAAACTCAAGCATTGGTCGCCTGCCGGTAGGTCGAGATCGAGCAGGAGCAGCCGGTCGCGGCGAACGCGAAGCCGGTCTGGTTCTGCAGGGCGAGGCGGAATGCGCGCGGCGGAATGGTCAGGCCGAGCGTCGACCCGGCGAAGGTGGTGACGCCGGTCGCGGGCTCGACCGGGATGCCGCCGAGCGAGTTGATGAGCGGCGAGAACGCCAATTGCGTCCCGGCGACCAGACGCCCGCCGCCATAGGTCACGTTGTCGTGGGCGAGCGTATAGAGCCACAGGCCGATGCCCGCGCCGCTGGCGACGGTCTGCGCCGCCGTGAACGCGCCGACGAACGACACGTCCATGAACTGATCCGGCGTGACGAGCGTCGCGACCGTGTTGTCGAATGCGATGCCCGACAAGACGCTCGACAGTTGCGGCAGCGAGGCGAGGTCGGCGGCGTTGAACGCCGGAGTGAAGGCCCCGACGCCGGGGAGACTGCCGCCCGCCCATGCCGATCGGTTCGCCATGTCACTGCACCGTGATGGTGAGCGCGTTGGCGGCGAAGCGCGCGGTGTCGCCGTTGTTCACGGGCTTCGGCGTCGAGAGCGCGCCGGAGCCGCGAAAGGTCCCGCCGGTCGCCGCGCTCCAGATGCCGAAGTGAGAGATCGTGCCCCAGGCCGCCGTCGCCGCCGGGTAGGTGACGATGGCGCTGTTCGAGGCCACGGTCGGGTTGCCGCCAGCATTGGCGAAGGTGACCGCGCCCTGGCGCGCATAAGCGCCGCCGGTGATCTCGTTCGCGCCCGTGTCGCCAGGATCGGCGGTGTGCAGCGAGACGAAGGCGGTGGTGGTGAGCGGCGTGAGGACCAACGCCTCACCGGCAGACGAAAGGCCGACCATTATCCGAAGCTCCTTCTGCGTGGCGTGGTGACGCGCGAGCCGCTCGCCTTCGCGCCGAGGTGGGCCGCGTTGAGTTTTTGGATCATGTCTTCGGCGAGGGTCTTCGCGCCTGCTGCCGACTGCTCTTCGCCGACCGCGTGCAAGTAGGCGTGCATCAGCGCGGCGCTCAGGTAGAGGTTGGGCTGCTTGGTGTAGACCCAGCTCTGCTGCGTGTCGGAGAAGACCGGGACCTCGCCATAATAGACGAGCTTGAACTCGGTCCCGTCGACCGGGTCTGGCGTGCCGCCGAAATAAATTTGCGTGCCGACGAGCGTGTAGAAGAGGGCCGTCTTCGTGTCGCGCTGGTTGAAGAACTCGTCGCGGGCCTTGTAGCGGGCAGTCAGAAAACCATCAGCGCCGTTGTCGTTGGCGATGCGGACAAGGTCCATCGCCAGCCAGTCGGGAGGCAGCGGCGCGCAGCGCGAGGCGATGAGGCCGTCGACGCTCCTGATCATCTGCGCGACCCGCAGCTCCTGGTTGAGCTTGCTCTCGGCCATGCGCACGAACGAGGTGACCAGCACGTCAGAAAAATCCTGACGGTTGATCCACTCCATGATCTGGCTTTTGAAGTCGGCGAAGTCGGTCACAGGTAGCCCAAGAGCGCGAGGATGAGGACGATGATGAGGATCGTGCCGAGGCCGCCCATGCCGACGTGACCGGCGCCGTAGCCGTAGCCCCATGGGCCGACCCAGCCGCCGAACAGGGCCGCGATCAGAACGACGACGAGGATGATGACGACGGGATTGCTCATGGCGGTTACCCTGGCGGCTTGAGACAGCTATCCAGCACCCGGTCTACGAGCTGGTAGGCGCTCGATTGTTGGGCGTGCAGGTAGTAGGCGGCGATGCCCAGGAAGCCGCAGTTGAGCAGCACCATCACGAGCAGGATCGGCGTGCTTTTGAGCGCGTGGATCGTGTCGCTGGCGACGCCGGTGACGGAGCCCTTAACGTCGCTCATGGCTGGTTCCTGTTCTTGCCGAGCCAGTAGGCGATGATCGCGCCGAACGCGGCGGTCAGGCCGCCGATCGCGCTCGAGGTAATTTCATCGGTCGGGATGGTGAAAAAGGCGCAGAACGTGATCAGGCCGAGGAAGGCGAGCACGACCAAAAGCGAGATGGTGAGCGTGCCGCCGGTGGCGTCGAAGCGGCTGATAACGACGAGCAAAACGGTGGTGAAGGCGACGACCAGCGCCACGCCGATC
>DATHNU010000076.1:0-4767 GCA_035485695.1 Reyranella sp.
CGACTGGATGTTCCGGAGTGAGCTGAATCTGTTCCGTTTCATGTCGAATGACAAGGCAGTCGCCCTTGAGCAGGGCGTATTCCACGTTGTCCGCACCGACTTTGACCTCCAGCATCTGGCCGCGGTACGGCACGGGAAACCGAAGCGTGGCATATCCTCCGGTGCGCGGCGCGGCCAGAACGACAACGTCCCGTCGTGGTCCCGCATCCCGGCAAGGCCGTAGGTGAGCATCATCCAGGTGCCGCCCATCGAGGCAATATGGCAGCCGTCCTTCACGTTGCCGCCCACGCCCTCGCCTGCACGAGCATCACGCATTGGTAGGCCCGCACCCGGTGCAGCGGCGTGGACTTGATTAGTCGATTAGGTCCTTCTCGAACCAGCCGCAGAAGATCCATGTGCGAAATGTATGACGGCGGTATCAGACGGCGAACTCTCTGGCGAGTTTCTTCGGCCCTGCCGCATTCTGTAGCTTCACATAGTCGGGTAGGCCATCCTTATAAGGTGGATAGGCTTCGCCATCGATGAGTGGCGCCAAATAGCGACGGCCCGCCTCGGTGATGCCGAAACCATCGGCACTAATAAACTCGGCGGGCAGGAGCTTCTCCCGGTCAGCCGCTGAAGATCACCCGTTTCATGCGGTAGAGGGCAAAGCCGAAATAGACCGCGCCGATCACGGCCGTCGCCAGGATCTCCGGCCAGACGATGGCGAAGTCGGCGCCGCGGTAGAGCACGTCCTGGGCGAAGATCACGAAATGCGGCGTCGGGCTGATCGTCTTCATCAGGTACTGCAGCCAGACCGGCATGCTCTCCAAGGGCGTCGTGCTGCCGGAGAGCAGCATCATGGTCAGCAGCACGGGAAGCGCCAGCAGGCCGAACTGGCCCATGGTGGACGCGACCGTGCCCAGGAAGATGCCGAGTGCGGCGACGGTGAAAATATAGAAGCAGGAGCCGCCGAGAAACAACAGCGTCGACCCGGCGATCGGCACCTCGAGCCAGCGTTGCACCACGAAGAACAGCGACAGGGCGGCTGCGACCAGGATGACGACGCCGTTGGCCAGGATCTTCGACAGCATGATCTCGGCCGGAACCACGGGCATGACGAGAAGATGCTCGACGGTGCCCTGCTCGCGCTCGCGGATCAGCGCCGCACCGGCCAGCAGCACGGTCAGCATGGTGAGATTGCTGATGACCTGCATGACCGCGGTGAACCAGCTCGACTTCAGGTTCGGGTTGAACTTGGCGTGCACCACCATCTTGACCGGCACGCCAGGCACGCCCTCGCGTCCGGAGACGAAGTCCGTCACGTAGGTCACGATGACGTTCTGGATGTAGGTCATGCCATTGAAGGCCTGAGCGACCGCAGTGGCATCGACGTCGATCTGAAGCGAGGTCTGGCGTCCGGCCAGGATGTCCGACTCGAAGTCCGGCGGGATCTCGATCACGAATATGAAGCGCTGGGCATCCATCGCCGGGTCGATGTCCCTGGCCGTGATCTCGACCGCCGGCTTGAAGGTAGGCGGCGTCAGCCCATCGGCAATGCGACGCGACAGGTCGGAATGGTCTTCGTCGACGACGGCCACCGAGAGGTTGGTCGCTTCCGTGGAGGCGCCGGTGGCCGCGGCGTAGATCGCGATGCTAAAGGCATAGGCAACCAGCGCCAGCAGGATCGGGTCGGAGCGGAAGCTGCGGAGCTCCTTGACGGCGAGCCGGTAAACGTTGGCCAAGTGCCGCCGCAGCGCGCTCGCTGGAGTCCCGCCGGCTCGCCTGGCGCTCGCCGCGGCCTGCCGCGTCGCGCGGTCGTCGGCCTCCTCGGGCCGGTTCGCGACTGACATCTTCAGGTCTCCTGCTTGGGCAGCAGGATGTGCGCGGCGGCGACGAAGCCGACCGAGAACAGCGCGAGCACCAGCGCATTGAGCCAGAGATCGCTGAACTGCAGGCCCTTGGTGATGGTGCCGACACTGATCGGCTGGAACCAGGCCGCCGGAAACATCAGCCCGATCACCCGCCCAGCGCCAGTCAGCGACGACACCGGCACCAGCAGGCCGGAAAAGTTCACGGTGGGAATGATGGACAGAATCATGCAGGCGAAAATCGCCGCGACCTGTGTGCGAGTGAAGGTCGAAACCAGCTGCCCGAAGGAGCAGGTCGAGAACACGTAGAGCAGCGTGCCCAGCGCGAGGGCGGCGAACGAACCTTTCACGGGCACGTGGAAGACGAACAGCGACATCAGCAGCAGCAGCGTGAAGGTCAGCATGCCGACGAGGACGTAGGGGAACTGCTTGCCCATCAGGAACTCGAACTTGGTGATGGGCGTGGAGCGGAAGTTGGCGATCGAGCCGGTTTCCTTCTCGCGCACGACGCCGATGGTCGCCATGATGGCCGGGATGAGGACCAGCATCATCACGATGACGTTCGGCACCTGGGCGAAGACGCTCTTGAAGCCCTGATTGTAGCGAAAGCGGTTTTCGATGTTGAGGCTGCCGAGATTGCTGCTGGCCGCCGCGTGGGGGCCCTGTCGCTCGACCAGGCGATCCTGCGCGTAGCGCAGCATAAGGCCCGTGACATATCCTTTCGCCGTCTCGCCGCGGAACGGCATGGCGCCATCAATCCAGAAGGCGACCTCCGGCGGATGCAGGCCGGCCACATCGCGGCCAAAGCCGGCGGGGATCTCGACTACCACCGCGAGCTCGCCGCTCCGCATGCGTTCCTCGAGCTCGTCGGCGGACGCGACCGGCGGCTGTTCGGTGAAATAGTGGGAGCCCGAGAAGCTTTCGAGCAGCTGGCGGCTCTCCGGCGTGCGGTCCTGATCGAAGGCGGCGTATTTCAGGTTCTCGACGTCGAACGTGATGCCGTAGCCAAAGGCCAGCATCATGACAACGGGACCAAGGAAGGCGAACGACAGCCGGATGGGATCGCGCAACAGCTCCATCGTCTCGCGCCGGGCATAGGCCCACATCCGCCGCGGATCAAATCGCCTGGAGGCGACGGGGCTGGCCCGTGACGGCGCCGGTTGCGATGGCACCGCTTGTGGGGCGGCGGGCTGCGGCGGCGCGGCTTGGGGGGGCGCCGCCTGCTTTGCCTTGTCGGTGCCGCCCGCCTCCTCCAGGTAGCTGATGAAGGCGTCCTCGAGCGAGGCGCTGCCGCGCTGCTTTACGAGCTCCTTGGGAGCGCCGACCGCGAGCACCCGTCCGCGATGCATCAGCGAGATGCGGTCGCAGCGTTCCGCCTCGTTCATGAAGTGGGTCGACAGAAAGATTGTGACCCCGTCATTGCGAGAGAGATCGAGGAGGGTGCGCCAGAAGGAGTCGCGCTCGACCGGATCGACGCCCGAGGTCGGCTCGTCGAGAATGAGGATGGGCGGCCGGTGCAGCAGCGCCACGGACAGCTGCAGGCGCTGCTTGACGCCGAGCGGCAGGCTGTCCGGCTTGGCACCGGCCGCGTTCTTCAGGCCGTAGCGTTCGAGCAGCTCGGCGATCCGCGCGTCGACCTCGCCCGCCGGCAGATGGTAGAGATGCGCATGAAGCTCGAGGTTCTGCCGGACCGTGAGCTCGCCATAGAGGGAGAAGGCCTGCGACATGTAGCCGACGTTCTGGCGCGCCTCGATGTCGTCGGCGCCCATCGGCTTGCCGAACAGCTTGGCCGAGCCTTCGGTGACCGGCAGCAGCCCGGTCATCATCTTCATGGTCGTCGTCTTGCCGCACCCGTTCGAGCCCAGGAAGCCGAAGATCTCGCCGCGCCCGACGGCGAAGGTGACATGGTCGACCGCGATGAAGTCGCCGAAGCGTCGCGTCAACCCTTCGGCCTCGATGGCCGGCGTCTTGTCGTCGATCTCCGGCGGGGGCCGCACCACGACCTCCTGGTGCAGCGCGCGCTTCTCCGGCGGCAGCAGGGCAATGAAGGCATCGTCGAGCGTGGTCTTTTGCGCCCGGGCAAGGATCTCCTTGGGCGTACCCGTCGCGATGACCTTGCCGTCGTCCATCGCGGCCAGCCAGTCGAAGCGGCTCGCCTCGTCCATGTAGGCGGTGGCGACGATCACGCTCATGGTCGGCCGGCGCACGCGGATCGAGTCGATCAGCTCCCAGAACTGGCGGCGCGACAGCGGATCGACGCCGGTGGTGGGCTCATCGAGCACCAGCAGGTCGGGGTCGTGCATCAGCGAGCAGCAGAGGCTCGCCTTCTGCTTCATGCCGCCCGAGAGCTTGCCGCAGGGGCGATTGGCGAACGGGTCGAGCCCGGTGGCCTTGAGCAGCGCCGCAATGCGCTCATGCCGCTCGGCGGCGCCCTGGCCGAACAGGCGGCCAAAGAAGTCGATGTTGTCGAAAACGCTGAGCGTCGGATAGAGATTGCGGCCGAGCCCCTGCGGCATGTAGGCGATGCGGCCGTAGCTCGCCCGCCGATGGTGCTCGTCGGCCATGTTGCCATCGAGCACCGCGACATTGCCGGTCTGGATCTTGCGCACCCCGGAGATCAGGGCGAGCAGGGTGGACTTGCCGACGCCGTCGGGCCCGATCATGCCGACCATGCAATTGGCCGGAATGTCGAGCGTGACGTCCTGCAGCGCAAACGTCTTGCCATAGCGGTGGGTCACCCGCTCGATGCTGGCGACGACGCTGGCAACGGCAGGGGCGGCGGCGTTCATTGCGGCAGCTTCACCGCAAGCTCGGGCGACCAGACGACCTTGGGATCGGTGCGCACGAAACCCAGGCCGCGTACGCCAGTCTTGATGGCGGCATGGTACTTGTCGAGGAACGCAGGCTCACCCTGGAG
>DATHNU010000077.1:0-5531 GCA_035485695.1 Reyranella sp.
AGCATGCCCCAGACGCTGTGGCCGGTCGCCACGTAGGCGCCGGCCACGCCCGGCACGGCACCGATCAGCGGCAGCCCGTCCTCGGTGACCGGGCGAAAGCATGCCTGGCGCGCCACGATCGGCGCCGTGGCCAGCGCCGGCGAGATCGTTCGGCACAGTGCCTCCAGCCGCGCATGCGCGCCGTCGTCGCCGACGATCGCGGCGGGATCGATCGGCAGCGACGCGGTGCTCGAGACCGCGCACACCCAGGTCGTGCCGTCGGCGCGCGCGAACAGCTCGGGGGTCAGGACTTCTCCGCTGGCCTCCTGGTATTCGAGAAACAGCGCTTCGGCGGGAAGGGCATCGCCGGTCTCGAACACCAGGCTGTGGCCCTTGTGTCCGAAGACCGCGGGCAGGGGCAGCCAGCGCGTCGCCAGGATCGACCACGGACCCATCGCGATGACGACGGCATCACCCTCGACGCTCTCGCCGCTGTCGAGCACGACGCCGCTGATTGTGCCCGTTGGCGCCCGCGTCATGCCCACGACCGTGCCGTGCCGCAGCTCGGTGCCCTGCGCCTCGGCAGCGCGCATCAGGCCGGTGGTGAAGGCGCGCGGCTCGACCAGCGCCGTCGTCTGCGGCGAGCCGAGCCGGCCCGTGAGTGTCACGCTTGCGGACAGCCAGGGTCGCTTGCCGGTTTGGCGCCGCGTGCCGCGCGCTGCGTCGTTCTCTTCGGCATGACCGGCAAAGGTCTCCAGGCGCCGGTAGCCCCAGGGATTGCCGAGCTCCTCGGCCAGCTCCGCATGGAGCGCGAAGCTGCGCCGGGCCAGGCGGTCGAGCGGCGTGCCACGGCACCAGTCGAGCGCCAGAAAGCCGCCCGATTTCCCCGAAGCCGCGCCGCCTACTTCGTGGCGCTCGATCACGACGGGCGCAGCGCCGCGTCGGCTGAGGAAGTACGCGACGGCAGCGCCGATCGCGCCGCCGCCGCAGATGACGATGCGTCTGCCGCTCATCCCGGCACTATCATGTCATCGCCGGGGGCGCGCTACTCCGTGGCGCCCAAAATCATGGCGCTCGCGGCAAGGAAGCCAGTCCGTCGGCGCTCTCCGCGCTCACGTCTTGGGCAGGATGTTCATCCGCCGCCGCACCTCGTCGATCGGCAGCTCGATCCACGCCCAGTAGTCCCACTTGTCCGAGAGGTCCATGTTCACCTTCGAGCCGCGCTCGACGGCGGCCAGCACGAGCTCGGCGATACCCGGCTCGCCGAGCACGCCCTTGGTCACGAAGTCGGCGGCGGTCGGCCGCATCTGCACGCCCGTGCTGAAGATCAGGATGGAGAACAACATGAGGTAGAACGGCCGCTCGCGCTTGTAGCCCGCGGAGAACGCGGCGACCTGCAGCTCGCCCTCCGGCGCGGTGCTGTACTCGCCCAGCAGGTGGCTGAAGTCGTGATAGAGGCCGGCTTCGGGGAAGCCGCCGCGCTCGCCCGGCACGCCGAAGCCGTTCTTGTTGTAGAAATCGACCAGGCTGCGGCCCAAGGTGCCTTTGGGCAGCTTCTCCCAGGCGCGGTAGCGCGCCGCCAGCGCCGGCTCCTCCATGACGCCGCGCATCGTCAGCACCGACTTGGCGAGGCTCAGCGGGCCTTTCTGCTCGAGCTGGTTCTTGAAGATGTCCTTGATGTGGCCGCGACGCAGGAAATCGAGCTTGAAAATCGTCATGTGGCCGTCGGCCAGCAGTCGCAGGTCGGCCAGCACGGGATCCGAGATGCCCAGCGCCTTGGCATAGGCGTCGACCTGGGCGATCGCCTCGCGCGACGGCGTTCCGTCGGCCACGGCCGTCACGATCATGCCATTGGCGAACTGGTGGCGGATCTCGGGCGAGGCGGCGAAGCCCTGGGCAAGCTCGGCCGGCGTGATCGGCGCCAGCGTGTCGATGTCGGCACTGGTGCGCAGGATGACCTTCTGCGCCGCCGCCATCATCGCCCGCTGCGCCGGGCCGACGGGGCCGGCGGCGGAGGCGATCGTCTTCAGGGCGCGCAGGCCGAGCAGGGCCGTGGCAGGGTCGGGCTGAATCAGGTGCATGGCAACTTCTCTCCTCTCGCGTTGGCGACAAAGTCAACCGGCGTTGACTTAAGTAAGGTGGTTGCATTTGTCAACAGACGTTGGCATTTATTTCCAGATGCCCAAATCCACGGCCAAGTCGGAGCGCACGCGAGCGGCCATCCTCAAGGCGGCGCAGGAGTTGTTTGCCGGACAGGGCTATGAGCGCACGACGGTGCGCGATATCGCCGCCCGGGCGGCGATCGATCCGGCCATGGTGATGCGCTATTTCGGCAGCAAGGAAGCGCTGTTCGCCCGCGCCACCGCCTTCGACCTTCGGCTGCCCGACCTCACGGCCGTCGCGCGCGCGCGCATCGGCGCCACCCTGATCGCGCATTTCCTCGAGGTCTGGGAGGGCCCGCGCAGCACCGGCAGCCTGACCAGCCTGCTGCGCGCCGCCGCCTCCAACGAGGATGCCGCCGCCACCATCCGCACGATCTTCGGCGGCCAGGTCGTGCCGATGCTGCTGCAGGTGGTGCCGCCGGCCGAGCTGCCGGCGCGGGCCGCCCTGGTCGCCACGCAGATCCTCGGTCTCGCCTTCGCGCGCTACGTGATCAAGGTGCCGCCGTTGGTCGCCCTGCCGCCGGCCGAACTCGTCCGGCTGCTCGGGCCGACCATGCAGCGCTACGTCGTGGGCAAGCTCTGACGCGCCGTCGCGCTCAGATGAACATGTCGAGCTGGTTGTAGTTCCTCAGCACGGTAGCGCGACTCTCCTCGTTCCACCGGACCTCGTCCTTGCGGCCGGCGAGCGGACGGTAGACGTAGCTCTTCTCCTGCGGGAAGCGCTGGCGGCGGGCATCGATCGCGAGCTGGAGGATGCGCGTGCGCGCCTCGATACGGGCGAGGTTGTAGGTCTCGACCGCGCCGGTCAGGCGTCGCGTGGTGACGTTCAGTACGCGCTTGCGGGGAAAGAATCCTTCGTTGAGGGTGATGCGCCGATCGGGCGAGCTGTTGGCGAACGAGCCGTGCACCATCTGGCGGTTGGTCACGATCGTGTCGCCGGCATCGCACAGCATCGGCACCGCACCTTCGATACGATCCGATCCGCTCTCGGCCACCATCTTCTTGATGTCGGCCCTGCCGCGCCTGTGGCTGCCGGGCAGCACCCAGACGCCGTTGGCCGCCGTGCTGGGATAGAGCTGGGTCATGAAGTTGAAGCCGTGCGCACCGTGATCCCAGTCGGGCGCGTTCCAGTGCGTCGTGCCGTCCTGGTGCCAGGCGACCGACGGGCCGAGGCCGGGCTCCTTCACGAAGGTCACTTCGTTGTAGGGCACGAAATCGTCGCCCAGGATCGAAGCCGCCACGGTCAGCAGGCCGGGATGGCCGTAGAGCCGCAGGCAGGCGTCGCTGAGGTGAAGGTTTCCGTCGAGCAGTTCGACGGTCCAGGCCGGCGCATCCTCGCCCGGCTTTGGCTGCAGCATGGCGGCCGGATGGCGGCCGTTGTTCTTGTCCGTCCCGCCGACCGGATCGCTCAGCGGCTTTGCCCAGCGGTAAGGCGGCTTGATGATCCCCTCGGTCGAGGCCGGCCGGCCGTGGCGATCGACCGCCGCATCGGGCGCGACCGGCGCGCGCGACAGCACGGCGTCGATGTCGGCACGCAGCTCCTGCAGCTCCTCGGGCCCGACGACGCCTTGAAAGACGTAGAAGCCGTGCGTCCAGTACGATTCCAAGATCTCCGGCAGAAGCTTGCTGTCGGCGCCGAGCCGGATGGGGCCGCGATTGCCCAACGCATAGGCGTGGGCTTCGGCGCGTCTTCCATATTCGCTCATGGCGCGCTCGTGCTCGATGGCGCTGGGCGCGTGGACGGCGGCGGACTGCGCGGCGGTGGGCTGGGTGGCGGCGGCAACGGTCATGGCGAGCTCCCGGCGAATACCCGCGCGCGAGGGGCGGGCCTCGAAGGATATCGCAGCTTCCGGTGTCCGACCAACCCGGCCGTCATGCGCCGCCCGCCTGGCGGGCGGAAACGGCGCCTGGTCCTATCGCCCGCGCTCGTAGTGCGCCGCGATCATCCGCACCACCGCCTGGGTGACCTTCTTGCCCGTCGGCATGTGCAGGAATTCGTTGGGCCCGTGCGCATTGGAGTGCGGGCCGAGCACGCCGGTGATGACGAACTGCGTGTCGGGGAATTTCTCGCCCAGCATGCCCATGAAGGGGATCGTGCCGCCTTCGCCCATATAGGCCGCCGGCTGGCCGAACGCTTCCTGCGACGCCTGCGCCACCGCCTTTTCGAGCCAGGGCGCCAGCGCCGGCGCGTGCCAGCCGCTCGAACCGCCGCCGGCCTCGAAAGCGATCTCGGCGCCATAGGGCGGATCGGCCTCCAGCGCCCGCTTGATCGCCTGCACCGCGGCCGCGCCGTCGAGTGTCGGCGGCGTGCGCAGGCTGAGCTTGGCCGTCGAGAAGGGCAGCAGCACGTTGCCGGCATCGCCCGGCGCGGGATAGCCGTCCATGCCGGTGACGGCGAGCTGCGGCCGCCAGGTGCGGTTCAGCACCATCTGACCGGTATCGTCGATCATCGGCTGCGTCGTGCCCGCGAAGGGGAACTTGCGATAAACCTCGTCGCCCAGCACGCGCGCCGCCTCCTTGGCCTGCGCGATGCGCTGCGGCGGGATCTGGACATAGAGGTCGGGCAGCTTGACCTCGCCCGTGGCCTCGTCCTCGAGGCGCGACAACAGCCCGCGCAGCAGGCGGAACGAGGACGGCACGATGCCCGACGCGTCGCCCGAATGCACGCCCTCGGTCAGCACGCGCACTGTGAGCGTGCCCGCCGCGATGCCGCGCAGCGAGGTGGTGAGCCACAGCCGCTCGTAGTCGCCGCAGCCCGAGTCGAGGCAGACGACGAGCGACGGCTTGCCGATGCGCGCGAGCAGATGGTCGACGTAATAGGGCAGGTCGTAGCTGCCGGACTCCTCGCAGGCCTCGATCATGATGACGCAGCGCCCGCGCGGCACCTTCTGCTCGCGCATCGCCCGCAACGCGCACAGGCAGGCGTAGATCGCATAGCCGTCGTCGGCGCCGCCGCGGCCATAGAGCCTGTCGTCCTTCAGCACCGGCAGCCACGGACCCAGCCCCTCCGACCAGCCTTTCATCTCGGGCTGCTTGTCGAGATGGCCGTAGAGCAGCACGGTGTCGTCGCTGTCGCCCGGGATGTCCATGAACAGGAGCGGCGTGCGGCCGGGCAGGCGTACCACCTCCAGGGTCGCGCCGGGGAACGCGCCGAGCTGCTGGCGCGCCCAGCCTTCCATCAGCTTGATGGCGTCTTCCATGTAGCCGTGCTCGACCCACTTCGGGTCGAAAGCCGGCGACTTGTTGGGGATGCGGATGTACTCGGTGATCGACGGGAGGATCGAGTCCTCCCAGAAGGTGTCGACAAATTGCTTCAGGCGTACGGTGTCCATGACTCCATCTTATGCCGCCGGGAGCGCGGCACTCCAGTGCCGCTCATGTCCAAATCGC
>DATHNU010000078.1:0-5857 GCA_035485695.1 Reyranella sp.
CGTGTTCGGCCGCCAGCACCCGCCGCACGCCGAGCGCTACGCCATGGCGGAGGAGTTCGTCGAAGCCTGCCGGCTGCTGTGGGACAGCTGGGACGACGATGCGTTCATCGCCGACAAGCAGGCCGGGCGTTTCGTCCGGCCGGACAGCCTCCAGGTGCCGAATTTCAGGGGCAAGTACTTCACGGTCGAAGGCGGGTTGAACGTGCCGCGGCCGCCGCAGGGCCATCCAGTCCTGATTCAGGCAGGCTCCTCAGGCCCCGGCCGGGCGCTGGCCACGCGCATCGCCGACGTGGTGTTTTCCGCACAGAACGACCTCATCGAGGCGCGGGCCTTCTACACGGGCTTGAAGGCGCAGGTGGCCGAAAGCGGCCGGCGGCCGGACGACGTGCTGATCATGCCGGGCGTCTTTCCAGTGATCGGGCGCACCGAGCAGGAGGCGCAGACGATCTTCGCCGAGCTGAACGAGAAGATCGACACGACGCAGGCTTTCACCGTGCTGTCCGACCGGCTGGGCACCGACATGTCGGTCTATCCGCTGGACGCACCGGTGCCCGAGCTGCCCGAGACCGAGCATCTCAAGAGCCGGGCGGCGCTCCTCCTGGAGATGGCCAGGCGCGAACAGCTGAGCCTGCGCCAGCTCTACCACCGGGTGGCGGCGGCGCGCGGCCATCTGCTGCTGATCGGCAATCCGCTGCAGATCGCCCAGGTGCTGGAAAGCTGGTTCCGCTCGGGCGCCGCCGACGGCTTCAACGTGATGCCGCCGTTCTTTCCCGGGCAGTTCGACGCCTTCGTCGCGGGGGTGGTGCCGATCCTGCAGGAGCGCGGCCTGTTTCGCGCGGACTACGAAGGGTCGACGCTGCGCGAGCATCTCGGCCTCGCGCGTCCGACGCGGCGGCTCAGCGCGGTATCGTGACCACGAACTCGGTTCCAGGCTGGCGGGCGTTGATCTCGAGCGTGCCGCCCAACTGCGCGACGAACGCGGTAATGATCCGCATGCCGAGCCCCTTCGGCTTGGCACGATCGAAGTCCGGCGGCAGACCGGCACCTTCGTCGCACACCGAGATCGAGACCTTGTCGCCAATGCGGGCAACCTTGACCCAGATCTTTCCACCCGCCCCGTCCGAGTAGGCATACTTGGCGGCGTTGGTGATGAGTTCGTTCACGATCAGGGCCGCCGATATGGCGCGATCGGTGGAAATCTCGATCTCGTGCTGGGCATCGGTGTGAATGACGCACTGTGCAACGCCTGCCGCGAGATCCTTGCAGACGGCCTCGACATACTTTCCAAGGTCCAGGCGCTCGACATGGGAGCCTTGAAACAGCTGATCGTGCGCCTTCGCCACGGCCGAGACGCGATGCGCTGCTTCCTCGAGATACGGCGTGAGGGCCGGATCGCCGACGGCGCTGGCCTGCAGCTGCAGCATGCTGGAGACGATCATCAGGCTGTTCTTCACCCGATGACTCATCTCCTTGAGAAGAACCTCCTGGCGTTCGAGCGCCGCCTTGAGGCTGCGCTCGTGGCGGTCGCGCTCGATCGCCATGCCGAGCAGGTTCGCGGTGCCTTGCAGGAAGGCCAGGTCGTTCTCGATGAACTCGTCCTCCGAGCGGCTGTCAACCTCGAGAACCCCGTACGGCCGGCCGTCGCCCTGCAGGATGACGTTCATCGCCCGGTGGATGCCGTGCTGGCGCAGAATCTCGGGCGTCCGGAAGCGCTCCTCGTTTTCGAGGTGATTGGAAATCACCGGCTTGCCGGTGCGCAGCGCAAATCCCGCCGGTGACGCCAGGTCGGCGCCGATGCGGGCGGTGCCGACGACGCCGGCATGCCAGCCGACACCAGCGCGGACCAACAGTTCGTTGTCGGCAGGGATGTATTCCAGCACCTTGCAAAATTCGGCGCGCAAACCTTCGGCCGTGAGGCGCGCGGTGTCGGCGAGAAGCGTGTCGAACGACGCGCCCTGGAGCGCGATCACGCCCAGCTCGGCCAGTATTTCCTGTTGCCGGATACGCAGCCGCAACGCGCGCAGGGTGACGTCCGAGGCGCCGCCCGCGGGCTTCGACTCGACCACCGGCGTATCCTTCTCACTGGAGGGAGACATGAGTGAGCGGTACCCACTCCGCCGGGCGCCGACAAGCGCCACGACCGCTCTGCGACAAGGATGCTGGCCGAGCAAACGACAGGGCTCGATCCCGGTCCCGGAAGCCGGCCCGATTCAGATGCCGGATCAAGGGGTTGGGAGGAGGCCGAAACGGTCCACTTCGGCCTTGCGTCTGACGGTCCGACTCCTGATATAACGGCCTCGAGGGGCCGGTGTGGGCGGAGCAGTCGCCAACCCGGTCAGATCCGGAAGGAAGCAGCCGTAACGAATTCGCTTCGGGTCACGCCGGTCTCTCACCCGTTTCTCCGCGCGCCGCCGCGGATGGTCGGGCGGCCCGGGCGCGACGACCGCCGGGCCTGACAGGGCCGCGGCAGATCACGGGTGAGCAGCCATGGCGCAAGCCCCAAAGGGCTCCGAGACCAAGAGCGCCGGCACTACGGCTCTTCCCTATCGCGTCCTCGCCCGCAAATACCGTCCTGTCGATTTCACTACCCTGATCGGCCAGGAGGCGATGGTGCGCACCCTGCGCAACGCCATCGCCACGGGCCGCATCGCGCACGCCTTCATGCTCACCGGCGTGCGCGGCGTCGGCAAGACCACGACCGCCCGCATCATCGCCCGGGCGCTCAACTGCGTCGGGCCCGACGGCAAGGGCGGCCCGACGGTCGATCCCTGCGGCGTCTGCGACAACTGCAAAGCCATCACCGAGGACCGCCATGTCGATGTGATCGAGATGGACGCAGCCTCGCGCACCGGGATCGACGATGTGCGCGAGCTGATCGAGGGCGTGCGCTACCGGCCCGTCTCGGCGCGCTACAAGGTCTACATCATCGACGAAGTGCACATGCTGTCGGAGAAGGCGTTCAATGCCCTGCTCAAGACGCTGGAAGAGCCGCCGCCGCACGTGAAGTTCCTGTTCGCCACCACCGAGATCCGCAAGGTGCCGGTGACGGTGCTGAGCCGCTGCCAGCGATTTGACCTGAAGCGCGTGCCGCAGGAGACGCTGATCGCGCATTTCGCCGGCATTGCCGCCGCCGAAAAGGTCGAGATCTCGCCCGAGGCGCTGGTCCTGCTGGCGCGCGCCGCCGACGGCTCGGTGCGCGACGGGCTGTCGATGCTCGACCAGGCGATCGCCCATGGCGGCGGCGTGGTCGATGCGGCGCAGGTGCGCGACATGCTGGGCTTGGCCGACCGCAGCCGCGTGCTCGAACTGTTCGAGAAGGCGATGAAGGGCGATGCGTCCGGCGTCATGGCCGCGCTGGGCGAGATGCACGATTCAGGCGCTGACCCCGTGGTCATCCTGCAAGACCTGCTCGAGCTCACGCACTGGGTGACCCGGCTCAAAGTGGCGCCCGAGGCCGCAGCGAACTCGGCCGACAGCGAGCGCGCCCAGGGGCTGGCGATGGCCGGCAAGCTTTCCATGGCCTCGCTGACGCGGACCTGGACGCTGCTGCTGAAAGGCCTGCAGGAGACATTGACCGCGCCATCCCCGCTGCGCGCGGCCGAGATGGCGCTGATCCGGCTGTGCTACGCAGCCGACCTGCCCTCGCCCGCCGATGCCATCAAGGCCCTGCAAAATGGTGCCGCGCCTGCGGCCACGACGGGCGGCGCGCCGGCGCCGCGCGGTGGTGGCGGTGGCGGCGGTGGAGGCGCGACGGCACGGCTGGCGACACAGCCCGCCGCGATGACGGCCGCCCAGCCGACCGAAGCACTGCCCAATCCGAGAAGCTTCACCGAGATCGTGGCCCTGTTCGAGGCGCGCCGCGAGGCACGTCTGGTGCACCATCTGCTGCACCACGTGCACGAGGTGCGCTGCGAACCCGGCCTGATCGAATTCCGGCCCGAGCCGCAGGCCCCACCCGACCTTGCGCCGCGCCTGAGCGAAATGCTGGGCCGCTGGACTGGCCGGCGCTGGATCGCCTCGGTGTCGAGCGATCCGGGCAAACCAACGCTCACGGCGCAGAAGGCGACCAACACCGATACGCTGCGCAGCCAGGCCGAGGCTGATCCGATGGTGCAGGCCATCCTCAAGACATTTCCTGGCGCCAAGCTCGATGCCGTGCGGCGCAAGGGCGACCAGACGTCCCTGGTGGCAGGCCTCGCCGGCACGGCCGAGGAGCCGCCCGCGGCAGACGAGTACCCCGCCGACGACGACATTCCGGAAAGCGAGTTCTGATGTTCGACAAACTCAAGGATCTGGGCGGCCTGATGCAGCAGGCGCAGGCCATGCAGCAGAAGATGCAGGAGCTGCAGGTCGCGCTCGAGCGCCTGGAGATCGTCGGCACCTCGGGCGCCGGCCTGGTCAAGGTGACGGTCAATGGCAAGAACGAGACGCGCAAGGTCGAGATCGACGCCTCGCTGTTCGTGCCGGCCGACAAGGGCGTGGTCGAGGACCTGATCGTGGCCGCGGCCAACGACGCCAGGACCAAGGTCGAGCAGACGGTGCAGGAGCAGATGCGCGGCATCACCGGCGGCATGACCCTGCCGCCGGGCTTCAAGCTTTAGAGCATGTCTTTCTGCTCTTCGTCTTTGCTGGGGGCGCGCCACTCCAGTGCCGCGATCTTCTCTCGTTGTCGACAAAGACGCGCCACTCAAGGCGGAGTTTACTCCGCCGCGGTGGCGCGCCCCCAGCGATGAACGGCGCTGAAATCGAGCGGCTGATCCAGTTGCTGGGCCGGCTGCCGGGCCTGGGGCCGCGCTCGGCCCGCCGGGCGGCGCTCCATCTCCTGAAGAAACGCGAGACCCTGATGGAGCCGCTGGGCAGCGCGCTGGCCGATGCGGCGCGGGCGATCCGCGCCTGCTCGATCTGCGGCAATCTCGATACGGTCGACCCCTGCTCGATCTGCGCCGATCCCAGGCGCGACCAGGGCCTGATCTGCGTCGTCGAGGATGTCGGCGATCTGTGGGCCATGGAGCGCGGCAAGATCTTCGCCGGCCGTTATCACGTACTGGGCGGCTCACTGTCGGCGCTCGACGGCATCGGGCCGGACGAGCTCAACATCGCCACCCTGGTGAAGCGCGTGGCGGCAGGCGGCGTCCGCGAAGTGATCATGGCGACCAATGCCACGGTCGACGGCCAGACCACTGCCCACTATCTCGCCGAACGGCTGTCCGAGCTCGGCGTGCCGCTAACCCGCCTCGCCCATGGCGTGCCGGTGGGCGGCGAGCTCGACTGGCTGGACGACGGCACCTTGGCGACCGCGCTCAAGGCGCGGCGCGCTTTCTGACCCGACGATGAGCGCCGAGGCCCTCGCCGCCCTGGCCGTGGCGCTGGGCGCCGGCTGGGCGAGCGGGCTCAATGCCTATGCCGCCGTGCTGGTGCTGGGCGGCGCCGAGCGGCTGGGCCTGGTCAGCCTGCCGCACGACCTGCAGGTGCTGGCCTCGCCCTGGGTATTGGGCGTGGCGGCGATCCTGTTCGCGCTCAACTTCCTGGCCGACAAGATCCCCTACGTCGACAGCATCAACGACATGCTGCACACCTTCGTGCGCGTGCCGGCGGGCGCCCTGCTGGCCTATGGCGCCGCGACGGGGATCAGCCCCGAGGTCGCCGTCATCGCCGGCCTTTTGGGCGGCACGCTGGCGGCGGGCACGCACATCGCCAAGACCGGCTCGCGGGCGCTCATAAACACCTCGCCCGAGCCGTTCAGCAATATCGCCGCGTCGCTCACCGAGGACGCCACGGTGCTGGGCGGCCTGGCGCTCGCGATCGCCCACCCGATCACATTTCTGTGCCTGCTGGCGGTCTTCGTGGCCTTGCTGGT
>DATHNU010000079.1:0-4149 GCA_035485695.1 Reyranella sp.
CCCGGCTGGTTTTCCACCCACGACAGCAAGGAGATGGCGCGCGACCTCGGTCGCGGCGAGGCCGAAAAGGCCTTCCCGCGCGCCAAGTACAAATACGTGCGCGACGAGCCCGTCACGCTGCAGGGCTGGGACGGCTACGCGCTCGACATCGAGGACGCGGAAGGCGCCATCGTCATGATGCGCACCTACATCGTGAAGGACCGGCTCTACCGCATGCTGGTCACCGCGAAGTACGACACGACGACCCGGGCGGCGGCGACCCGCTTCCTCGATTCGCTGCGGCTCTCCGAGACGCGCCAGTAGGATCTTTGCTGGGAGCGCGCCACTCCAGTGGCGCTCATGTTTGGAGCGCGGACCTCCAGGTCCGCATCATGACTCATGAGCGGACCTGGAGGTCCGCGCTCCGCATGACATGATGCGCCACTGGAGTGGCGCGCTCCCAGCAATGACGCTAAGGCTTGATCATGTTGTACACCCGCGCAGCGGTGCCGCTGTAGAGCGCCGTCTTCTCGGCGGCTGACGCGCCCGAGGTGATCCGTTTGAAGGCGTTCCACAACTCCGTGTAGCCGCAGGACTGCTTGTCGGGCGGGAAATTGCTTTCGAACATGCAGCGGTCCGGCCCGAACGCCTCGATGCAGGTCTCGACATAGGGCCGCCAGATGTCCGCCAGCTCCTGGGATGAAGGCGGCGCCTCGCGTTCGTGGAAATCGAAGCCGAACGACGTCATGCCCAGCCCGCCCAACTTCACGTTCACGTTCGGGCATTGGGCGAGGGCGGCGATGCTCTTCTTCCAGACCGGGATGATCTCTGCCGACTTTCCGGCATATTGGCCCACGCCCAGGACGCCGCCGACATGGTCGACGATGATGGTCTGGTCGGGGAACGCGCGCGCCAGATCGACGAGGTCTGGCAGCTGCGGATGGAAGTGCCAGGAATCGAAGGTGAGGCCGAGCTTGCCGAGCTCCGCGAAGCCTTCGCGCAACTTCGGATCGAGCAGGCGGTGCGCCGGCATGTTGCGCGAGACGAACTTGCCGGCCACACCCTCGTCGTAGGATGTGCCGTAGCGCACGCCGCGAAAGCGTCCGCCGCCAGCCTCGATCTCGGCCTGCAGCACCGCGCGCACCTTGGCGCCCAGCATCAGGTCGGCCCAACCGATGATCGCCTCGCAGACTCGCGTCTTGCCGTATTGGCCCGACGCGCTCATGGCCGCGGTGCCGTTCACGAACTCGACTTCACCCACGGGACGCTTCTCCTCCGGCCCGGTCGCGCGGAACATCGACTGGCATTCGAGGAATACCGTCGAGACGATGTTGTGGCCGCCGCCCGTGTCGGCCAGCAGCTCGGGCAGCAGATAGAGGCCGCGCTGCGGCGTGTCCCAGAGATGATGGTGGGGATCGATGATCGGCAGCTCGGGCTCGAGGGCGGCTTCGGGCGGGCGCTTTGCCAGCCAGGCTTGCAAATCGGCATTGTTGCGGTAGCTCAGTCCGCGATATTCACCTTTGTTGGCCATGGTTGTTTCCTCCTCTTTCGGCGGACCAGCCTACGGCAGGATGGGAGAGCGGGGCATGCGGATTTGCGTATTCGGCGCGGGCGCCATCGGCGGGAATTTCGCGGCGCGACTCGCGGCGGCCGGCAACGAGGTCTCCATCGTGGCGCGCGGGGCGCATCTCGAGGCGATCCGAGCGCGGGGTCTCACTCTGCTCGCCGGCGACAAGAGGATCGTGGCGCCGGTGCAGGCCTCCGACCGGCCGGCCGATCTCGGGCCGCAGGATGCGGTGCTGGTGACCATGAAGGCCTCGGGCCAACATGTCCTGGCTGACAGCGTCGGCCCGCTGCTGCGTGCCGAGACGCCGGTGGCCTTCGTGCAGAACGGCATTCCCTGGTGGTACGGACACGGGCTTGCGGCGTCGCGTCCGCCGGCGCCGGATCTGTCGCGGCTGGACCCGGGTGGGGCGCTCGCCAAGGCGGTTGGTTTGGATCGTGTGGTGGGCGCCGTCGTGAGCTCGCCGAACCACGTCGTCGAGCCGGGCGTGATCCACAACGAGGTGCCGGACCGCAACATTCTCTGGGTCGGCGAGCCGGACGATCGCAGCACTCCTCGCATCGAGGCCCTGCGGGCGGCGCTGAAGGCGGCTGGGATCGGCTCGCCGGCCACGACCGACATCCGTTACGAGATCTGGCACAAGCTGATGGCCAATTTGACGGGTTCGACGGTCTGTCTCGTCACGGGACAGTCCGTTAAGGTCCAGGCCACGCCGCTCGCCAACCGCCTGTCGCGGCGCGCCCATGCCGAGGCGCTGGCCGTCGCGGCGGCGCACGGCGTGGTGCTCGACGACCATCCGGACACGCGCTACGGGCCCAAGCGTGTCTATACCAACCATCGGCCGTCGATCCTGCAGGACTACGATCTCGGCCGGCCGATGGAGATCGAATCGATCGTGCGGGCGCCGCTCGCCTTCGCGCGCAGCGCCGGCATCGAGACGCCGACGCTCGATGCCATCGAATCGATCTGTGTCAGCCTTGCAGAGGCGAAGGGGCTCTACGCGTCCTAGACCGCCGCCGTTGCTCGACCGCCGACCGGCCGGGCGCTAGGATCGGCAAAACGCCATAACCATCGAGGAGACGTCATGAAGCCCAGGATCATGCGCGCCGCGTCCCGGCCGACAGCCAAGGCGGAGGCGGCCAACTTCGTCGGCACGGTATTGTCGGATCCGGTGTTCGCGCCCGAGCAGCCGTCGCGGCTGCGCGCCTCGCGCGTGTCGTTCATGCCGGGCGGCCGCACCAACTGGCACCAGCACGCGGTCGGCCAGATCCTCTACGTCCTGTCGGGCGTCGGCCGCTATCAGCTGGAGGGCGAGCCGGTGCAGGAGATCAAGCCGGGCGACACGGTCGTCATCCCGCCGAATTCGCGCCATTGGCATGGCTCGGCGCCCGACACGATGATGGTCCATCTCGCCATGTCGGAGACCGACGACAAGGGCCAGGCGACGAGCTGGTTCGAACCGGTGAGCGACGCCGACTACAGCAAGGCGCCGGCCAAGGCCTAGGGTCGCATATCACCGATTCAGGCTCCTCTCCCCCGCTAGGGGGAGAGGAACTTGAGTTGTGTCCACGCCGAACTAGGTTGCCGTGCCGCCCACCGTCAGCGCGTCGATGCGCAAGGTCGGCTGGCCGACGCCCACCGGCACGCCCTGGCCGTCCTTGCCGCAGGTGCCGATGCCGGGATCGAGCGCCATGTCGTTGCCGACCATGCCGACCTTGGTGAGAGCCTCCGAGCCGGCGCCGATCAGGGTGGCGCCCTTCACCGGGGCGCCGATCTTGCCGTTCTCGATCAGGTAGCCTTCGGTGATCGTGAACACGAACTTGCCCGACACGATGTCGACCTGGCCGCCGCCGAAATTGGCGCAGTAGAGGCCCTTCTTCACCGAGCCGATGATCTCCTGCGGGTTTTTGTCGCCGCCCAGCATGATGGTGTTGGTCATGCGCGGCATCGGCGCGTAGGCGTGGCTCTGCCGCCTTCCGTTGCCGGTCGGCTTCACGCCCATCAGGCGCGCGTTCTGGCGGTCCTGCATCAGGCCGACCAGCCGGCCGTTGTCGATCAGCACCGTGCGCTGCGTCGGCGTGCCCTCGTCGTCGATGGTGAGTGAGCCGCGGCGGTCGGCCAAGGTGCCGTCATCGACCACGGTGACGCCGGGCGAGGCGATCATGTCGCCCATCATCTTGGTGAACACCGAGGTCTTCTTGCGATGGAAGTCGCCTTCCAATCCATGACCGACCGCCTCGTGCCACAGCACGCCCGACCAGCCCGGCCCGAGCACGACCGGCATCTCGCCGGCCGGCGCCGGCACCGATTGCAGGTTGACCAGCGCCTGGCGGATCGCCTCGTCGGCCTCGCGCTGCCAGTGCTCCGGCTTGAAGATGTCGCCGTAGGCGGCGCGCTGGCCGCTACCGGTGCCGCCCGATTCCATGCGACTGCCGTCGGCGCAGACCACGCTGACGTTGAGCCGTACCAGCGGCCGCACGTCGGCGGCGCGCCAGCCGCCTGAGCGGATGATCTCGACGACTTGCCACGAAGCCGCCATCGAGATCGAGACCTGGCGCGCCTTGGGCTCCTTGCCGCGCACATAGGCGTCGATCTGCTCGAGCAGC
>DATHNU010000080.1:0-2242 GCA_035485695.1 Reyranella sp.
GTCGCCGGTGTGCAGCCAGCCGTCGGTGAAGGCCGCAGCCGTCGCCTGCGGCTTGTTCCAGTAGCCTGGCGTGATGTGGGGGCCCTTGGTCAGAAGCTCGCCGACAGTGCCCGGCGCCACGTCGCGACCCTCGTCGTCGACGATGCGGATGGCGGTATGCATCAGCGCCTTGCCGGCCGAGCCCACCTTTCGGATGGCGTCGGCGGCGTCGAGCATGGTGCCGGCCGGGCTGGTCTCGGTCATGCCCCAGCCCTGGACCAGCGGCACGCCGCGGGCGCTCCAGCCTTCGAGGATGGCCAGTGCACAGGGCGCGCCGCCGACGCCGGCGATCCTGAGGCGCGAGAGGTCTGCGCCCGGGAACTTCGGGTGCTGCATCATGAACTGATAGGGCGCCGGCACGCCGAAGAAGTGGGTGATGCCGAGCGCACGATCGGAGAGGCAGTCGAGCGCCTGCCCGGGGTCGAAGGTGCGCATGATCAGGATGGTGCCGCCGGCATGCAGCACCGGATTGGCGTAGCAGTTGAGGCCGCCGGTATGGAACAGCGGCAGGATCACGAGCTGCACGGTCTCGGGGTTGATGAGGGCGGGGATGCCGAGATTGACGCAGTTCCAGAAATTCATGCCGTGCGTGATGATGGCGCCCTTGGGATGCCCCGTGGTGCCCGAGGTGTACATCACCATGGCGATGTCGTCGTGATCGAGCGCTACGGGCGCGGCCGGCTGCGACGCCGAAGCCAGCGCGCGCTCATAGGCGCTGTCCGCCCGCTCATGGTCGATCTCGAGCAGATGAGCGATCTTGCACAGCCGGGCGAGTTCGGCGGCCTGCGGCGCGAAGCCCTTGTCGTGAACCAGGAGCTTGGGCGTCGAGTCGCCTAAAATGTATTCCAGCTCCGGGACGGTGAGCCGCCAGTTGAGCGGCAGCATGATGGCGCCCAGCCGGCCGCAGGCGAACTGCAGCTCGAAGTATTCCGCGCAGTTGGGCGCCAGCAATCCGACACGATCGCCCTTGGCGATGCCGAGCCCGGCAAGTGCGGCGGCCAGCCGGTCGGTGCGCCGGTCGATATCGGCATAGGTGAATTTCCGATCGATCTGCAGGTCATGAATTGCGAGCTTGGTCGGCCGGCGACCGGCGTGATGGCTGATCCAGTCGTAGTAGGGGATCGCGGGCATGCTAGTTCACGGCCTTGGTGAAACCCTTCCAGTAGGGCTCGCGCAACTCGCGCTTCAGCACCTTGCCGACGCCCGAGAGCGGCAGAGGTGCGTCGCGGAAGTCGACGCTGCGCGGGCATTTGTAGCCGGCGATCTGGCCGCGGCAATGTTCCAGCACGGCTTCGGCCGTGAGACCGGCGCCGGGCTTGGGTACTACGATGGCATGCACCCGCTCGCCCCAGCGCTCGTCGGGCACGCCGATCACCGCGACTTCGGCCACGCCCTCCATCAGCGAGAGCGCGTTCTCGACCTCGGCCGAATAGACGTTCGCGCCGCCTGAGATGATCATGTCCTTGAGACGATCGACGATATAGACGAAGCCTTCCTCGTCCATGGTGGCGCCGTCGCCCGAGTAGTACCAGCCGTTCTCGAGCACCGCGGCGGTCTCTTCGGGCTTGTTCCAGTAGCCCTTCATGATGTTGGCGCCGCGGATCGCGAGCTCGCCCGCCGTGCCGTAGGCCACCTCCTTGCGGTTGGCATCCACCACCTTGAGCTCGCAGCCGAGCGCCGACTGGCCGCACGATTTCAACTTGCCGGCAAACGGACCGTCGAGCGTCGTGTAGCGCGGGTCGAGCAGGGTCACGATCGGCGCTGCCTCGGTCATGCCGTAGGCATGCATCAGCCGGACATGCGGCATCACCTGCATGGCCTTGCGCAGCACGCCCTCGGGCATGGGCGAGGCGCCGTAGAGGATGAAGGAGAGGGTGGATATGTCGAACTCGTCGAAGCGCGGGTGATTGACCAGCATGTTGATCATGGTCGGCACGAACTGGGCGTGCGTCACCTTCTCGGTCTGGATGGTCTGCAGCACCTCGACCGGCTCGAAGCGCGGCACGAAGGCATGGCGGCCGCCCGACATGGTGACGCCGAAGGTCGAGGCGCCGTCGGCGAGATGGAACATCGGACCGGAATGGATGTAGGCCGTCTCGGCGTTGAAGCCGATGCCGGCCACGCCGTTCAGCGCGTTCACCACGAGGTTGCTGTGGGTGAGCATGACGCCCTTGGCGCGTCCCGTGGTGCCGCCGGTATAGAA
>DATHNU010000081.1:0-3737 GCA_035485695.1 Reyranella sp.
CGACCGCGAATGGCGAAGATGTCGGAGTCTGGCGCGGCCGCATAAGCCTCACGCAGGACCGCGGGCAGGGCCAGCCGTGCCGTTCCGTCGGGCCCGGGCGCGACATACTGGGCGAGATCGGCGGCGCGCAGGCTGAGTTCGCGCTCGGCCAGCGTGCCGGCCGTATCGTAGGCGCGCCAGACAAGGACGCCGACAAGGGCGGCCGATCCGACGATGAAAAGCGCCGCCAGCCGCACCACCAAGCGAAGCTGAAGCGAGCGAAGGCGAGGGGCGGTCATGCGTCGCCGTCGACCAGCAGGTAGCCGACGCCGCGGACCGTATGGATCTGGACGGTGGCGCCACGATCCAACAGCTTGCGCCGCAGGTGGTGGACATGGACCGGGATGGCGTTCGACCCCAGCTCGTCGTCGATGCCGTAGAGCTTTTCCTCCAGCACCGTCTTGGGCACGACCCGTCCGGCGCGGCGCATGAGATGCTCGAGGATGGCGCTCTCGCGCCGGGGCAGGACCAGCACCGTCGCGCCGACGCGCAGGTCGCGGCCGATCGTGTCGAAGGCGATGTTGCCGCTTTTCAGCAGGGCGCCGAGCGCACCCTCCGGCCGGCGCAGCAGCGCCTTGATGCGGGCGACGACTTCGCTCATGGCGAACGGCTTGACCAGATAGTCGTCGGCTCCGGTGTCGAGGCCGGCGACGCGGTGCTCCACGGCGTCGCGCGCCGTCAGCACGAGGACAGGAACAGCGTTGCCGTGGGCGCGCATGTTCTTCAGGAGGGCGAGCCCGTCGCCGTCGGGCAGCCCGAGATCGAGGATGACGGCATCGTAGGGATTGACCTCGAGGGCCGCGCGCGCATCGGCGCAGCGGCCCACCGCATCGACGGCAAAGCCCGACCGCGACAGCGCCGAGCGCAGGATCTCGGCGATGCGGGTTTCATCCTCTATGATCAAAAGCCGCATGTTCGCCACCTTGCGGCGCCGGATGAGGCGCCGTTTGCCTTTCCTCTACGGCAAACACAGCGAGTTTAGGGCAGATTTAAGCCTTCTCGCATTGATGACCACGGCTGATAGGGACGACCACCCGTGCGCGGCAGGGCTGCAATCCCCTGACTTTTCGCCCGCAGTGACAGCACCTCAAGAAAAACGGTGCTTCGCTGTTGTGGCGGGAGAGCCCGGCTAGGCGCGGCAGCAATCATCGCCCTCGCCTGCTTGGATCGGCGGACATGGCACCGACCCAAAGGAGCAAAATACACAGCAATCGCCGGACTTGGGCTTGAGCAGCGTTTTGCAGGTGGTGCATTCGTAGAAGTACTGGCACGCGTCGGTCGGCATGGTCTCGACTTTAGCGGCACCGCACTTCGGACAAGTCAGCGTCGACTGGAGAATGACGTTCATATCGGGGGCTCGACCCAGAAGGTGAGCACCAGCAATCCGACGGCGAGGACGAGGGCAATCTTGCTGCTCCAGTCGAGCATTGGACTGGCGCATGCCGTACCGGGTGCACACAACCGCGTCCTTCGTTGCCGCACCATGATGAAAGCGCTGGCGGCGAGACAGATCGCGGCAGCGTAGAACAATTCCTGCTGATACTGCGCCGCCAGGTATCCAATGCCGACAAGGGACGCGGCACTAATTCCCAGAAGCGACAGGGCAACCGGCAGGGCGCAGCAGGAGGCGACGCCGAAGGCGGCGAGCAAGCCGCCCGTTGCCAATAGGGTCTTCACGGCGTCGCGGCCTTTCTCGGGCGGCGGGAGCAGTGAATCCTTGTTCTGCAATGTCATTCCCGAACCCTACACCCTGTAGTAACTACAGACTCAATGCTCGACGAGATCAAAGGAAAGTGAGCGCCCATGCCTGTGCAAGAATGCTTTCCTATTGGCACCCTGTCTGAGCAATCCGGCGTGAACATCGAAACGATCCGCTACTACGAGCGTGCCGGCCTCCTGCCGAAGCCCGAACGAAGCGCCGGAGGCTATCGCCTTTATCGATCGACTGATTCCGATCGTCTTTGCTTCATTCGCCGCGCACGCGATCTTGGCTTTTCCCTCGACGAAGTTCGTCGCCTGCTCGACCTGGCCGATCAAAAGTCCAGGTCATGCCGACGCGTGCATGACATCGCTGTCGATCATCTGGCCGAGGTCCGCGCAAAGATCGCCGGCCTTCAGCGCATGGAACGCGTTCTGGCCACCATGGTGAAAGCGTGCGCTCACGGGACGATGCCCGCGTGTCCGCTCCTTGAGACGCTTGCCCACCATTCATGACAGCTCATGCAATTCGGCCCATGTCGGCGATATCGCTTATCCGTGATCTAGCGGCTCTTGGCAGGGCAAGTGCCGGGGCGCATCATGGAGCCATGAAGCGCTTCCGCGCCCTCGCCGCCGTTCTGGGCTGCTTCGCCATACTGGCGGGCGGTTTCATGACCGTGGCCGCGGCGGCAACGCCGTCCAGCCCGCCGTCGAGCGCGCGCAATAGCGTGGGTGAACCCTGCAGCCATTGCGCGGACTGTGGCAGCACGCATTGTCCTGCACCGACGATTACGTGTGCGCAGGCCTGCACGGGCGTGGCGCCGTGGCTCGCAGTCGTTGCTTTCCGGTTGCCGGCGGTCGAGACCGGCCACGCCTCCTGGTCGCTTCGCGCGATCGTCCTGAGCGGCCTGTCGCCGCCTCCCGACCCTTTCCCTCCGCGCGCCTGACCCTTCGTCGGTCGGCTGGAGCCGGCGTGCGGGAGGCGCGGAGATTACTCCGCGCGACGCGCGCCCGGCATCGCGGAGGGATTCATGAAGTTCATTGCAAAGTCGCGGCCCGGCATCGCCGGCGCCGCTCTCCTGGGCGTCGTCGCCATGGCCGGCGTCTTGCCGGACGCACACGCCGACCAGGCCTGCCCCGGCGGCAAGGTCAAGTACTACCGCAATCCGATGGGCACGCCCGACACCTCGCCGGTGCCGAAGAAGGATTCCATGAACATGGATTATCTTCCGGTCTGCGAGGACGCGGTCGGCGACAGTCCCGGCACGGTGACCGTGAGTCTCGACAAGGTGCAGCGGCTGGGCGTGCGCAGCGAGGCGGTGGCCGAACGCTCCCTTTCCCGCACCGTACGCGCCTTCGCCACCCTGCAGTTCGACGAGCGCCGCCAGTTCGTCGTGGCGCCCAAGTTCGGCGGCTGGATCGAGAAGCTTTACGTCGATGCGACCGGCGACGGCGTGACGGTCGGCGAAAAGCTGTTCGACGTTTACAGCCCCGAGCTGAACGTCCTGCAGCAGCAATGGCGGCTGGGCGGCCGCAGCGCCGATGCGACCGACAAGTTGCGCTATCTCGCTTATCCCGAAACAGCCCTCGAAAAGTTGCGCCAAGGCGACCCGCCATCGCGCACCGTCACCATCCCGTCGCCGGTCGCCGGAACGGTCGTCGACAAGATCGCCATCGAAGGCATGCACTTCCAGCCGGGCGAGACGCTCTTCCGTATCGTCGATACCTCGGTGATGTGGGTGTTGGCCGAGGTCTACGAGCAGGACCTCGGCGACGTGAAGGTGGGTGACACCGCGAAAGTCACCGTCAATGCCTGGCCCGCGCAGCCGCTCGACGGCAAGGTCGCGTTCATCTATCCGACGATCGGCAAGGAAAGCCGCACGGCGCGGCTGCGCATCGAGGTCGCCAATCCCGACGGCAGGCTGCGCGCCGACATGGCCGCCACCGTCGAGATCACGACGCCGGTCGAGGGCAGCCGGATCGCCGTGCCGGAATCGGCC
>DATHNU010000082.1:0-6998 GCA_035485695.1 Reyranella sp.
CCGGATCGAGCAGATGATCGAGAACATGTTCGTCGGCAAGCCGCCCGGCAACTATGACCGCCTGCTGGATTTCAGCCGCGCCGTGACCGGGACGCTGTTTTTCGTGCCGACCGCGACGTTCCTGGAGGACGTCGCGCCCGGGGCAGCAGCGTCGACCTCGAGCGAAGGCGAGAGCGCAGCCCAAACCGAGCCGCCGCCGTCAGAGCAAGGTGGCTCGCTCGGCATCGGTTCCCTGAAAAAAGAACCCGCAGGGGAATAGCCCTGGCGTAACCGACAATCTCACCCTGAGGAGGCGCGCAGCGCCGTCTCGAAGGGTGGGCAACACCAAGGTTGGATCCCACCCTTCGAGACTAAGCCCTGCGGGCTGCTCCTCAGGGTGAGGTCAGCGCGCCTGGGTCGTGTAGGCCACGATGTCGGCCAGCGCTGCTGCTGCCACCAGCCCGAAAACCATCCATCTCACAGGCGTGCCTCCTCGAATGCGCGGTCCACCATAGGCCGACGATCATCGTGGCGCTCCACGCGCCTGCGCACGTCATGGCGCAACCGGATTGATGCCGGCCGCGAATAGAGGCATGAATATCCAATGACCCCATCGCAACGGATCGACCGGCTGATCGCAGAACTCACGGACTGGCGGGGCACGACGTTTGCCAGCGTCCGCAAGACCGTCCTCGAGGCCGACCGGGAGATCATCGAGGAATGGAAGTGGATGGGAAGCCCGGTATGGTCGCGCGACGGCATCATCGCGGTCTGCAACGCCCACAAGAAGTGGGTGAAGCTGACCTTTGACCAGGGCGCGCACGTCCCGGATCCCGACAAGCTGTTCAATGCGGGCCTCGAAGGCAACCAGCGACGGGCGATCGATTTTTTCGAGGGCGACAAGGTGAATGGGCCTGCCCTGAAAAAACTCGTCCGGGCCGCTGTCGCATACAATCAAAGCAGGAAATCGAAAAAGAAAAAGGCGCCTGCGGCCTCTCGAGCAAAGGCAAAGAAGTAGCAGCGACGCTGTCGACCTAGTTCACGACATCCGCTCGCGGAGACATGATGGCGCGGACGTCGCGCCGCTACTTGCTTGGGTTCATCGGCGCGCTTGCTGCTTCCAGGAGGCTTTCCCGTCGCAGCCGATCAGGCGGCCCGGCCCGGCCGCAGATAGCCCACGACCAGCCGCGTGACTTCGTCGATGAACCGGTCGCGATCGCCGTCCAGCGCATCGGGTTTGTGGATGACGAACTCATGGGTCAGGGATTCGACGGTGGTCACGCAGATCGAGGTCGCGGAATCGAGGTCGGCGACCGAGATCTCGCTCCGGCGTTCCTCCAGGTAGCTCCTGATCAGCAGAAAGGTTTCGCGCTGCAGGGATTCGATCTTGGCGAGCTGGCCCATGCGCGGCACCTGTTCGGCGAAAATGCGATGCAAGGCGGGATCGACCAGATGGGCGTCGACCATCGCCCGCACCAGCTCGCGCATCACCGTTGCCAGGTCGCGCGACCCCATCTCCCTCAGGGCATCGCGCAGCAGCTGGAGCATTTCCCGGTTGTGGCGCGCGACCAGCGCTGCCACCAGCGCCTCCTTGTTGGGGAAGTACTGGTAGAGCGAGCCGACGCTGACGCCGGCCCGCGCGGCGATCCGGTTGGTGCTGGCGCGGTCGTATCCCTCGCGTGTGAGAACGCGAGCGGTTGCGTCCAGCAGCGTCTCGACCGTCACGCGCGATCGCTTCTGGGAGGCCGATTTTCGCGGGATCGTCGAGATTGCGCGCGCCATGGAGCGTGGTCCGCCAATGCGAGTAGACAATGTGAGTCATAGCTCGCAAATTCACCGCATGCAACGAACGTCCCCTGTGATGAAAGGCACCGCGATGTTCACCCTCCCCTATCGAACCTTGATGCACTACAAGCGCTGGGCGACCAACGGCCTCAATGCGGTCATCGCCGAGACCCTCGAGCGCCTGCCCGCCGACGAACAGATCCTGGTCCGCCGGCTGCTCGACCATATCCAGGCGGTCGACGAGATCTTCAGCCATAATCTCGAAGCGCGCCCGCATGGTCATCTTGCACCGCGCTCGGCCGAGCAGCCATCCTTCGAAGAACTGGCGGGCAAGGCCCGATCGACGGCGGACTGGTATGTCGACTATGCCGATGCCCTCCTGCCGGAAGAGGTCGACGAGGCGATCGCCTTCGCCTTCTCGAACGGCGAGCCCGCACGCATGACGCGCGGTGAAATGCTGCTGCACGTCGCCATGCACGCCGCCGGCCATCGCGGCCAGGCGGCACTCCTGCTGCAGAAGAACGGCATCCAGCCCTGGCCGGATCGACTGACGGACTTCCTGAAGGCCGAGGATGCTGGACCGCAACAGCAGGTCGCTCAGGAGGCCGCCAGGTCCAACACCACCTCACCCTGAGGAGCATCGCGTAGCGAGGCGTCTCGATCACGCGGAGTAGTCTCCGCGCTGAGGTGGGAACAAGTCGTGCTGTCGCCCACCCTTCGAGACTCGCCCTTCGGGCGCTCCTCAGGGTGAGGTTGTTGCGTTGCACGCTCAGCCATGAGCGCCACTCCGTAACGCCTCCGATTTGGAGCGCGGACCCCCAGATCCGCGACGGTCACGCCCAGCCGCGCTGCGTAGAGGCCGAGCGTGCGGTGCCAGGCCGGCGCGCCGGGGCCCGCGCATGATAGGCCTTCAGCCGCGGATTAGAGATCGAGGAGATCGGTGTTGCGGATTTCCCGCAGGACGGTGACGAGGAGAATGTCAGCCACAGTGAAATCGGCTTGGGCGATCCATGGACGGCCGGTCCAGCGGACGCTCCTTTGCGTTTTTGCGGGTTTTCGTTCAAGAGTCCACAGTCAGGGGAGACGCATAGAAAGCTGCAGGCAATCGTCCTCGGTTGCCGTGTCGGGGGTGGCTTATGGCAACCAATCCTGTGGCGAGCCGCGGTCCACCCGCTCCGGGCTCTGGCAAGGCCGCCATCGTGCTCGAAGGCAGCATTACCGCCCATACCGCCGCGCCGATCTGGCGTCGCGCGCTCGAGACCCTGCGCCATTCCTCGGGCGGGCAGCCGCCGATCGTCGACGCGTCGCATCTCGAACATATCGACGATGTCGGCATCGCCCTGCTGTTCGACCTCACGACGCGGCGGAGCGCCTCGGGCGCCAGCGTGGAGATCCGCGGGCTGGCGCCAAAGTTTGCGTCACTGATCGAGGACTACGATCCCAAGGAGCTCGAGCAGGCCGTCAGGCCCGTCCGACACGTCCCCTTCTTCGAGCAACTTGGCCGCGCGACGGTGCGCGAGGCGGGCTACGCCCGCGAGGTCGTCGACTTCGCCCACGATTGCACCGCGGCCTTCGTCGAGGCGGTGTGGAAGCGCGGCGTCATACGCTGGGGCGAGGTGCTCGACGTAGCGACCGAGGCCGGCGCCAATGCGGTGCCGATCGTTCTCCTGGTCGGCGGCCTGATGGGCCTGATCGTCGCCTACGAGGTCGGCCTGGTCGCCCGGCAGTTCGGCGCCGTGATCTTTGTCGTGAACGGCGTCGGCATCGGCATCCTGCGCGAGCTCGGGCCGCTCATGACCGCGATCGTCTTTGCCGGCCGGACCGGAGCGGCGTTCGCCGCCCAGATCGGCACGCAGAAGGTCAACGAGGAGGTGAACGCGATCTCCACCTTCGGGCTCGACCCCGTCCATTTCCTGGTTCTGCCGCGCCTCATCGCGGCGGCACTCGTGCTGCCCCTGCTGGTCGTCATGGCCGACATCGTCGGCCTGTTCGGCGGCGCGCTGGTCATGGTCACCTTCGATGTCAGCTTCCTGCAGTTCTACAACCAGCTGATCAGCGTCGTCGAAATCCGGGACTTCGTGATCGGCCTCGCGAAGGCGGTGGTCTTCGGCCTGACCATTGCCGCCATTGGCTGCGAGCGCGGGCTGGCGACCGGCGCAGGCGCCACCTCGGTCGGGCTGTCGGCCACCAAGGCCGTGGTCTCCAGCATCATCATGATCGTCGTCATCGACGGCGTCTTCGCCGTCCTCACGAGCTGACCGGGGCAGCCACCATGGAAGCCCCGGCCGCCTCAACCACCGTCATCAGCGTACGCGGACTGCGCATGGGCTACGGCTCGCACATCCTCCTCGAGAACGCGTCGTTCGACGTCAGGCGCGGCGAGATCCTGGTCATCCTGGGCGGTTCCGGCTCGGGCAAGTCGAGCCTGATGAAGAATATGATCGGACTGCAGCGGCCGATGGCGGGCGACATCAGCATCGCCGGAAAGAGCATCGTCAACGCCTCGCCCGCGCAAAAGGCCACGCTGCAGCGCAGCCTCGGCGTCATGTACCAGAGCGGCGCCCTGTTCGGCTCGCTGACAGTGCTCCAGAACGTGCGCTTTCCCCTCGACCAGTTCACCGACCTCGGTCTGGCGGAAAAAAACCTGACGGCGCGGCTCCTGCTGCGCCAGGTGGAGATGGGTCACGCGGAATCCCTGATGCCGGCCGAACTTTCGGGCGGCATGCTGAAGCGCGCCGGCATCGCCCGCGCCATGGCGCTGGGTTGCGACATCCTGATGCTGGACGAGCCCTCGGCGGGGCTCGATCCCATCACGGCTGCCAACCTCGATCACACCATCCTGACGCTCCGCCAATCGCTGGGCTTTACCTTCGTCGTGGTGACCCATGAGCTGCAAAGCATCTTCACCATCGCCGATCGGGCGATCATGCTCGACCCGCATTCGCGCAGCATCATCGCCGAAGGCCAGCCCGGCGCGCTCAGGGACGGCAGCCCCGACCCGAGGGTGCGGCAGTTCTTCAACCGCCAGCCGACGCCGGCGGCACATCGTGCGGACAGCTAGGCCATGACCGAGGAAAGAAGATACTACCGGCTCGGCGTTTTCGTCTTCGTCTCGCTGGTCGTCGTGTTCGGCGTCCTGTTCCTGCTGGGCGGACGGTCGTTGTTTCAGTCGACCTTCGTCTTCGAGACCTACTTCAAAGACTCCGTGGCCGGTCTGGAAGTGGGCTCCCCTGTCCGCTTTCGCGGCGTGCATCTCGGACAAGTGAGCGCGGTCCTGCCGGCGTTCACGGAATACGAATGGGATGTTCCCGTCGGCAAGCGCCACGACTACATCGTTGTCCGGGGCACGTTCTCGCAAAGCCGGGAATGGATCGAGCGCATCCGGCAACAGGCGCAAGACCTGGTCAAGGAGGGCCTGCGGGCGCAGACGCAGTGGGCCGGCATCACCGGACAGCAGTTTCTCGGCCTCGATATCCTCGATCCGGCGGATTACCCGCCTCTGCCGTTCGACTGGAAGCCGAACTACTTCTACATTCCCTCGGCGCCAAGCCTGATCAGCCAGCTCATGGCCAATGCGCAGCAATTCCTCGCGAAGCTGGACAAGCTCGACCTTCAGGCCGTGGAGCGCAATGTCAATGCGCTGCTCCAGAACCTGAACAACAAGGTGTCCGAGCTGCCGGTTGCCGAACTTTCGGCCGAGGCGTCCTCGGTGCTGACCGAGGCGCATACGACGATCGGCCATCTCGACGCGATCCTGACCAGGCCCGATATCCCGGTCCTGTTGCGCAATCTTGCCCAGGGCTCCGGCCGGCTCGACGGGTTGCTCGGCGATCCCGGGCTGAAGCGCACGGTCGACAACGTCGCGGACTTCAGCGATCGGCTGCGGCGCTTTGCAGCAAGCGGCGAGCTCGACCGGACCGTGCGGCGGATCGACGACCTGGCATCGCGGCTGGACGGAACCGTCCAAGACAACCGCTACGACGTGCGCGCCATCGTCCAGGACCTGCGCGTGGCGGCCGACAATATTCGAACCTTGTCCGACAACCTGAAGCGCAATCCCGCCGGCGTCCTGCTGGGCGGTCCGCCCGAAAAAGTGCAATTTCCCGGGAAGCCGCAATGAGGGACAGGAACATCGCTCTGGCGTCGCGCCTTGTGCTGCCCATGGCGTTGCTCGTGGCGTCGGCTCTTGTGGCGGCATGCTCGATCGGCAAGCCCGTCGCGCAGCCGACGACCTATGTCATCGAGGCCGGGACACCTCCTGCAAGGCTGTCCGGCGCGCACGACAAGGAGGTCGTCCGCATGGGCTACGTCCGGGTCGCCTCCGCCTTTTCCGGCAACTCCCTGGTCTACCGAACCGACGAGGTGACATTCGTCGCCGACCCCTACCAGGCCTTCATCTCCGATCCGCGAGCGATGCTGGGCAACCAGATGGCCGCCTGGCTCGATCGCGCCGGACCTTTCAAGGCCGTCACGCAGTCCGACAGCGCGGTGTCGGCGAGCTATACGCTGGAACCGGTGGTCTCCGAGCTCTACGGAGATTTCCGTCCGGGCCAGCCTGCGGCCGCCGTCATGACGGTCCAGTTTGCCCTGGTCGGCAGCGACATCGGTTCGAGCCTGGTTTTCGAGCGTACGATCAGCCGTCGCGTGCCGCTCGATCGGGCCTCTCCGGACGCCCTGGTGCGCGGCTATGACCGGTCGCTTTCCGAGATTCTCACGGAACTCGCGGGCGAGCTCGCCGCCCGGAAGCTGAGATAGCGGCTTGGCGCTTAGAGGGTTAGTTCCGGGATCAGGTTGACCGGCGTCTGGGCGGCGCACCGCAGGTTGGAAAACCCGGCTTCCCGCGCCACCTTGCGCCGGTGCTCTTCGCCCGCCTGCGCACCGAGGCCGAGCCCGACCTCTTGCGACAGCGAGTTCGGCGTGCACGCCATTGCCGACGACGCTGGGTCGGCCACTCGCTGGGCCATTATCGTCGACTACGCGCAGTTCATTTCAAATCCGCCGCAGCGAAGAAGTCGGAGCCGCTCGCGAGGGAATCGATTTGAATGACTCCGGTGAGACCGCGCCAGCACGCGTCTTGTTCCGGCGTGAAAGTCCCCTACTCCGGCGCCCGGTCGAGGATCGCCTGCAGTGTCTTCGCGCCGTGCGCGTCGGTTGGCGGCGCCTCGCCGGACTCCGCGATCCGGCGGCGTTGCGCATCCTCCCAGTGGCGGCCGTCGAAGAACCGGCTGGGCTTC
>DATHNU010000083.1:0-2945 GCA_035485695.1 Reyranella sp.
TTGGCCGGCACGCAGTCCTTGGCGTAGCGGTCGCCATAGTTCTCAAACACCTTCTGCACGATCTCGGTCTGGAATTTGCCGTCCGGCCGCTTCGCGACCTTGGTCAGGTAGAAGTCCTGGATCGGGTAGCCATTGGTGTTGAACTTGAAGCTGCCGCGCAGCGAGGTGAAATCGGCCTTCTTCAGCGCCCCTGAGACCGCGTCCTTGTTGGCAAGGTCACCCTTGACGGCCTTGACCGCGCTGTCGATCAGCATCGCAGCATCGTAGCCCTGCATGGCATAGGTGCCGGGCACTCCGTTATAGGCGGCCTCGTAGCTCGCGACAAATTTCTTGCTCTGGGGGTTGTCGAGGTTCGGTGCCCAGTCGGCGCCGCCGAACATGCCGGTCGCGGCATCCTGCTGTGCCGGCAACGTCGATTCATCGACTGTGAAGGCCGACAGCACCGGGATGTTGTCGGCAAGCCCGGCCTGCCGATACTGCTTGACGAGGTTCACGCCCATGCCGCCCGGCATGAAGGTGAACACGGCATCCGGCTTGAGCGAAGCGATTTTGGTGAGCTCAGGCTGGAAGTCCAGCGTGCCCAGCGGCATGTAGGATTCCTCGACGATCTCGCCCTTGTAATCGAGCTTGAAGCCGGCGACGGAGTCGCGTCCGGCCTGATAGTTCGGCACCAGAAGATAGACGCGCTTGTAGCCGCGGTCCTGCGCGACCTTGCCCAGGATTTCGTGCACCTGATCGTTCTGATACGACGTCACGTAGAAGAACGGGCTGCATTCCTTGCCGGCGTAGCTCGAAGGTCCGGCGTTCGGGCTGATCAGGAACGTCTTGTTGTCGGTGACCGGCTTGTGGATCGCCTGCAGGATATTGGAGAAGATCGGCCCGACGACGAAGTCGACATGATCGCGCTCGAGCAGGCCCTTCACCTTGGTCACGGCCGCGTCGGGTTTCAACTCGTCATCGGCAACGACGACCTCGACGTCCTTGCCGCCCATCTTGCCGCCGAGATCCTTCACGCCGAGCGTAAAGCCATCGCGCACCTGCTGGCCCAGTGCTGCCGCCGGTCCCGACAAGGTCACGATCAAGCCGATCTTGATCTTGTCTTGTGCTGTGGCAGGATTGATCGCTGCACCCAGCAGGACCACCAATCCGGCCAACCCGAAATGTCTTTTCATTGCTCCTCCTCCCCAGCGGCTCACGCGCTGAACTAACCCCTCATACCCCGAGCTTATTCGGATGACGGGCGTTGCTGCAAGCGAAGCTGGCCGTCATCGTCCCGATACACGCATCTCACGCAATCGTCTCATGCAAACGGCGCGCCAATTGCTTGAAGCCTAAAGAATTTCGGCGATTGTGTCGCGTTTTGACTTGCGGGCGCCGGCGAATTATTTGAAGGTCAAAACGATCGCCAGAACAAGGTCGTTGAGGGGTGCGGGGAACGGCGCACGGGCTTCGGGCAGTACGATGGCAAGCATGATCCTTGATTCCGAGACCAAGACGGTCGAAAGCGATCACGGCGACGAGCTTCGCTTGTGGCTGCGCCTTCTGACCTGCACCACGCTGATCGAAGGGTCCGTGCGCAGCCGGCTGCGCGAGCGCTTCGACGTCACGCTGCCACGTTTCGATCTGATGGCACAGCTCGATCGCGCGCCCGACGGCATGACGCTTTCGGATGTTTCCAAGCGCATGATGGTCTCGAACGGCAACGTCACCGGGCTGGTCGAGCGCCTTGTCGAGTCCGGTCATCTCGACCGGCGCACATCGGAATCCGACCGGCGCGTCCAGGTCATCCGACTGACCAAGACAGGTCGTGCCGAGTTTCGCAGGATGGCTACTGAGCACGAGACCTGGATCGCCGACATTTTCTCGGAGCTGACGCCAAAGGACGTGCGCGAATTGATGCGGCTGCTCGCAAAGGCCAAAGGCTCGGCGCAGAAAAGCGCGAGCCGGCGGACGCCGTGAGCCAAGTGGCCGCGGTCGATTACGAGGTCGAGTACAACAACCGGGCGCGGGTTCCCGAGAACCCGGCGCTGATGGCGGGCTGGGCCAGGGATGCCGCCGCGTACCGCGAGCAGCACGCCCCACGCGCCATGTGCTACGGGCCAGGTGTCCGCCATACCATCGATTTCTTCTCCGGCGACGGGCAGGGACCGATCGTTGTCTTCATCCATGGCGGCTACTGGCAGGCACTCGATGGTTCTTCGTCGAGCCATTGCGCCAAGGGGCTCAATGCGCATGGCGTCGACGTTGCAGTCCCGACCTATGATCTGTGCCCGCAGGTCAGCGTCGATACCATCATCGAGCAGATGCGCAACGCCGCCCGCGAATTGGCACGGCTCGGCAGGCAGCTCGTGATCAGCGGGCATTCGGCCGGCGGACATCTCGCGGCCTGCCTGCTTGCAACCGATTGGCAATCGCTCGATGCTTCCTTGCCCAAAGAACTCGTCATCGCTGCCTATACGATCTCCGGCCTGTTCGATCTCGTGCCGCTGGTCGAGACATCGATCAACAGGGCGTTGCAGCTTGACCCCGTGACCGCGAAGGCGGCGAGCCCGTTGTTCTGGAAGCCGCCCGCCCATGGCAGCCTTGATGCCGTCGTGGGCGGCGAGGAGAGCGTCGAATATTTTCGTCAGAGCCAGACGATGACGGAAACCTGGGGTGCCGCGGGGATGCCGACGCGCTATGGCACGATCGAGGGCGCCAATCACTTCACTGCGATCGCGCCACTGGCCGATCCTGCCTCGCCGATGGTCCTGCGGCTGAAGGAATTGGCGCGGCGCTAGGCATACCCCGACATTCTCCCGTCGATTGCCCCGATCCGCTCTTGCGCCGAATTATTTTAAGTATAAAATGTTTAGGAATAAAGCGCTGCCGGGCGCCTTCGAGTTTGGTCTTTCAAGCCTTTCTGAAAGCGAGGGGCCGATGTCAGTTAGAACTCCGAAACTTGG
>DATHNU010000084.1:0-3133 GCA_035485695.1 Reyranella sp.
GCTGGGTCGATACGTTGCTGATGCGGGTCGTCGAGCTGTTCCAGACCACGCCCACCTTCCTGCTCGTCGTCGTGATCGTGGCGATCGGCGAACCCACCATGCAGACCATCGCGCTCGCCATCGGCATCGCCTCCTGGCCCACCGTGGCGCGGCTGGTACGGGCTCAGTTCCGCTCTCTGCGCGAGGCCGATTTCGTCATGGCGGCGCGCAGCCTGGGCTACTCCAACCTGCGCATCATCGCGCAGGAGATCCTGCCCAATGCCCTGCCGCCGGTGATCGTTGCCGCCTCGGTCATGATCGCCAACGCGATCCTCACCGAAGCCGGCCTCTCCTTCCTCAACATGCGCGATGCCAACGTGGTGAGCTGGGGCGGCATGATCGGCAATGGCCGCGATCTCCTGCGCACCGCCTGGTTCCTGACCGCGCTGCCCGGCGTCGCCATCGCCGCGGCGGTGCTGTCGCTTAACCTGGTGGGCGACGGGCTGAACGAGATCCTCAATCCGCGATCCGATCCATGAGGGCGGATCCATGAGCCTGCCCTCATGAGCCTACTGGCGGTCGAGAACCTGTCCGTCGCCTTCCCCGGCCACGTCGCGGTGCGCGAGGTGAGCTTCGCCATCGAGCCCGGCGAGACCTTGGCCCTGGTGGGCGAATCGGGCTGCGGCAAGTCGGTGACGGCGTTCTCGGTGATGCGTTTGCTGCCCCCCAACGCGCGAATCGTCTCCGGCCGCATCCTGTTCGAGGGTGCCGATCTCTTGGCGGCGTCCGCCCCCGAGATGCGATCGATCCGCGGCAAGCAGGTCTCGCTGATCCAGCAGGAGCCGATGACCTCGCTCAATCCGGTACTGTCGATCGGCGCCCAGATCGGCGAGGTGATCCGCCATCACGACAAGCTCTCGCACCGCGCCACGCGCGCCCGGAGCATCGAGCTGCTCGATCTGGTGAGCATCCCCGACGCCCACCGGCGCATCGACGACTATCCGCACAATCTGAGTGGCGGCATGCGGCAGAGGGTCATGATCGCCATGGCGGTCGCCTGCGGGCCCAAGCTGTTGATCGCCGACGAGCCGACAACGGCGCTCGACGTCACGACCCAGGCACAGGTGCTCGACCTGCTGGACGATCTCCGCCGGAAGTTGTCGATGGCGGTGCTGCTGATCACCCACGATCTCGGGGTGGTGGCGCAGTGGGCCGACCGCATCAACGTCATGTATGCCGGCCGCATCGTCGAGCAGGCCGGCATCGAGCCGTTCTTCGCCCGGCCAATGCATCCCTATTCGCGCGGGCTTCTGGGCGCGCGGGTCGATGTCGACGCCGACGAGCACTATTCGGCCAATCGCCTCAGCGAGATCCCCGGCAGTGTCGGCTCGGCGATGGGCGAGGCGGGCTGCCCCTTCGCGCCGCGCTGCCCGCTGGTCGAGGCCTCCTGCCGCGCAGCCCCTCCGCCTCTGCTCGCCTTCGAGGCCGGGCGCCGTGTCGCCTGCCCAGTGACCCTCGCTGCTTCAAGTGAGCTACGAGATATCCTTCCTCCCCCGTCATACGGGGGAGGTGCCCCCGAAGGGGGCGGAGGGGGAAGGCAGCACAAGCGATTCTCGAACATTTCAGATCTGAAATCAGCAGGCACCCCGACGGGGGCTCTCCCCCTCCGGCCCTCCGGGCCACCTCCCCCGTATGACGGGGGAGGCAAGTTATGAGGGCCGCCCATGGCTGAGGTGCTGCTTTCCGTGCGTGACCTCCACACCCGCTATGCCGTCGGCAAGCAGGTGTTGCGGGCGGTCGACGGCGTCTCCTTCGAGGTCGAGCCCGGCGAAACGGTGGGCCTGGTGGGCGAGTCGGGCTGCGGCAAGAGCACGCTCGGCAAGACTATCCTGCGTCTCGTGCCGTCGGCCGAAGGCGCGATCGTGCTCGACGGCACCGACATCACGCGTCTGGGCGATTCGGCTATGGCGCCCCATCGCCGCCGCCTGCAGATGATCTTCCAGGACCCGTTCGGCTCGCTCAACCCGCGCCAGACCATCCGCACCGTGCTCGACACGGCGCTGAAGGTGCACCGGCAAGGCGATCGCGTGGAGCGCGAGCGCCGCATGGCGGAGATCGTGACGCGGGTCGGGCTGCCGGCGGACGCGCTCGATCGCTATCCGCACGAATTCTCCGGCGGCCAGCGCCAGAGGATTGGCATCGCCCGCGCGCTCGTCCTGCGGCCGGCGCTGATCGTGTGCGATGAGCCGGTGTCGGCGCTCGACGTCTCGATCCAGGCGCAGATCCTCAATCTGCTGGTCGATCTCAAGCGCGATCTCGGCCTGTCCTATCTCTTCATCTCGCACGACCTGTCGGTGGTGCGCTACTTCGCCGACCGGGTGCTGGTGATGTATCTCGGCCGCATCGTGGAAAGCGCCTCGCACGCCACCTTGTGGCGCGACCCGCGCCACCCCTACACCAAAGCACTGTTCGCGGCCGTTCCCTCGGCCGACCCGACGCACAAGCGCGGCGCGCCGCCGATCAAGGGCGAGCTCACTACGGACCTGTCGTCGGGCTGCCGTTTCTGTTCACGCTGCCCGGCCGCGACCGATCGCTGCCGGGTCGAGGAGCCGCCGCTCCGCCTCGTTGGAGAAGGACACCATGCCGCCTGCCACTACGCCTGAAGCCGTTCGCCTCGCGGTCGATATCGGCGGGACCTTCACCGACGTCGTGCTCGAGACGCCCGACGCGCGCTTTTCCGTCAAGGTGCTGACCACCAAGACCGCGCCCGAGGACGGCGTGCTCGACGGCATGTTGCGGGCCCTGAAACTGGCGAAGATGGAGCCCGGCCAAGTGGGCCTGATCGTGCACGGCACCACCTTGGCCACCAACGCCATCATCGAACGCAAGGGTGCGAAGACTGCATTGGTCACCACCAAGGGCTTTCGCGATTCGATCGAGATGGCGCAGGAGAACCGCTTCGAGCAGTACGATATATTCATCGAGAAGCCCGAGCCATTGGTGCCGCGCACCCTGCGCTACACCGTGCCCGAGCGGGTCGACGCCAAGGGCGGCGTGCGGCTGGCGCTCGACGAGGCCGCCGTGGCGGCACTTGCCGCCACCCTGAAGGCTGCGGACGTCGAAGCCATCGCCGTCGGCTTCCTGCACAGCTACG
>DATHNU010000085.1:0-5470 GCA_035485695.1 Reyranella sp.
CCGGCGGCCGACCGGTTTCTCATCGAGCAGGCGGATCGAGATCGCGTCGATGCGCTGATCGACCGCCGGCATCTCAAGCTCGGCAAGATCTCGATCCAGAGCGCGCATCCGATGGGCGGTTGCCGCATCGGCACCGACCGCGCGGACTCGGTGACCGACGACCGCGGCAAGGTGCACGGCCTGGACTGGCTCTATGTCGCCGACGGCAGCCTGTTCCCCGGCTCTTCCGGCGTGAACCCCTACGTCACCATCATGGCGCTGGCCGATCGCGTCGCCGAATCGCTGCGCGATCGCTGGCGTCGTGGCGAGCTGCGCGGGCAAGCAAGCCCGTAGGTTCTGACCGGCGCTACAGGTCGATCTTGGGGATCGCCGCCAGCGCCTGGGGCATCAGATGCTCCGGCACCTCGAGCACGTTGGTGCCTTTGTCGTCCTGGACCGTGACCTTGTAGTGGAAGCGGTCGGCCCCCGCCGCCGCGGTCTGCGGTGGCGGGGGCCTGGCCAGGAGGTCCTTCAGTGCGGCCTGCTCGGAGCCCGTCAGTTCATGGCTCTCGCGCTCGCCGACGGCCGGCCGGCCGGCCAGTCCTCCACGTCTTTCGATGCGGACGCGCATGGCTTAGGCGGCGAGGGCGGCGCCGGGCGCACCGACCGACAGATCGACCGCCTGCCAGGCGTCCGTCACCGCCTTGGCGACCGCCGGACCCTTCTTTTGGGCGGCAGCGACGGTGGCCTGGGCGAAATCGGCGAAGGTCGCCCGGGAGGAAAGGCCGCTGACGCAGGCGTCGTACCAGACCTTGATCGCCAGATCGTAGGTGTTGCCGCCCAGGCTCTGGGCGAACACGGCGAAGGCCCGGTTGGGAATGCCGCTGTTGTCGTGGACATCGCCGGTGGGGTCGAAGTCCTTGAACGAGCCCGGCTGCTGGCTGAGGCAGTGCGCCGCGCCCGGGTTCACCATGTCACGCAGGCAGGTGAAGCCCTTGGCTTTGGCCTCCGGTCCCATGATGCCGGCGCCGATCAGCCAGCCGACGGCGTCGCTCGCCGGCTTCTTCGCCAGCCACTGCGCAAAAGCGGCGCCGAAGCAGTCGCTGATGCTTTCGTTGAGGGCGCCGGACTGGCCTTCGTAGATCAGGCCGCTTTCATGCTGGGTCACGCCGTGCGTGAGTTCGTGTCCGATGACGTCGGGCGACCGCCAGAAGTCGATGAAGATCTTGTTGTCGCCGTTGCCGTAGACCATCTGCTGGCCGTCCCAGAAGGCGTTCTGGTAGTCCTGGTCGTAGTTCAGGCTCGACACCAGGTCCATGCCCTGGTTGTCGACCGAGTTGCGTCCCAGCACCGTCTTGTAGAACTCCGCGACCTTCGCCGTCGTATCGAAAACGGTCTTGAAGGCCGGATCGTTCGGCGTCGGCACGGCGGTGCCCGGCAAAGTGGTGTTGTGCTGGCAATCGAACAGGTGCTCGACCGGCACCTTGGCGACGGCCGTGGCCCGCAGAACAAGCCCGCTTTGATGGCTGGACAGCGAGGCCTGGCGATGGCCCTCGCGCACCAGGCGCAGCTTTTGCGTCATGGCATAGGAGCGCTGATACCTGCCGCGGTCAGCGGTAATGGTGTGGTCGGCCTGCGCCAGCTTGCGCAGGACGCTCAGCGGAATGATGAAGCAGCAACCGCATTTCAGTGTGACGTTTGTTGGTGTGACGTTTGTCATGTGCGCCTCCGGTGTCGAGTAAAAACTGACACAGCGCCGTCATCTTCCCCATTCCAGGCGGAAAACGCCGGCGGGTAACAGCGATAGTCTTAAACTACTTCTACAACCTAGTCCAGCATCACGAGGCCGGCGCGTGACGTCGGTCGCCCGCGACACGCGCCATCCTCCAGTGTGCCTCGAGTCTCGCTGCGCCGATGTGGCGAAACGCACGCCGAGCAGGGCAACACAAGTGTGCGCAAATGATGGGATTTGCAACTTGGATAAATGGCTTGGCGCGCATAGGCTTTGCGACGAGGAGAGCCTCATGCCCAGCACACGCTTGTTCGTCGCCGTTGCGATACTCGTCGTGGCCCTGCTCACGGCAGGTTGGTGGGCCGCGGACATCCAGGCGGCGCAGATGCAGCGCTGGCTGTCATCCGGCCACCTGCCGCCGATCGGCAATCCGTGGAAGGGCACCAGCACGCCCGACGTCAACTACTACATGACGATCAACGCGATCTTCATCTCGATCGTCCTGCTCATTCCGGCGATCGGCGCCTTCGTGCTGCGCCGCCCCGAAGGCGCCGGTCCGGTCTGGCTGATGTTCTGGACGGCCGCGTGGTTCGCCTTCGTGGTCCATCTCTGGTACGGCGTCGATCACGTCCTGGGCGGCGTCGCGCAGGTGTTCCACGACACCGCGTCGCCGCCCCGCGTCACCAATCCGCTGGGCGACACCGTCACGTCGCTGTGGTGGACGGCCGACGTGGCGCTCGCCTGGAGGCTCGCCTTCCGCGCGGCGCCGATGGCGTTCTGGATGCACATGCAGCGCGGCGCGCTGCATGCCCTGATCTTCCTCTCGGCGCTGGTCGCCTCGATCGCGCTGTCGAGCAACGGCTATGTGCGTGTCGCGGGCGTTGCGCTGCTCTTCTGCACGGTTGGCTGCGTGCTCTACCGCATCGTCGTCCGCCCGTTCGATCCGACCTCGGCGGGCGGCCGGATCTACGCGCTCTTCTTCGAGGCGCTCAACAAGTTCACGCCATGGTACGGCCTGTCGACTTGGGGCGCGGTGTTCAATCTCGGCGCGCTGCGCGTGGTGTTGCGCCAGCGCAACCTGCACAATACATCCACCGTGCCGGTGACCAACCCGGCGGGCCTGTCGACGCCGCCGCCGTTCGATCCGCGCGACCTCACCCAGCGCAATCTCGACGGCTACTACAACGACCTTTCCAAGCCGTCGATGGGCAGCTCGAGCGATCCCGAGCTCACCGACGCCAACAGCATGTACTTCACCCGGAGCAATCCGGGTGCACGCTTCGGCCGCAACATCCCGATCGACCAGGCCTTTCCGGAGCCGGAGCCGGCCCTCCTGGCGCCCAGCCCGCGCCGGGTCAGCACCGAACTGCTGGCGCGCCGCCACTTCATCCCGGCGACCTCGCTGAATTTCCTGGCCGCGGCGTGGATCCAGTTCGAGACGCATGACTGGTTCAATCACGGCGAGCCGATGGCGGGCGGCGAGTTCGAGGTGCCGCTCGCGCCGGACGATCCGTGGCGGCAGCGCAGCTGCCCGATGAAGATCCGCCGCACGCGGCCCGACCCGACGCGCGACTACGAGCGCGAGCGGGCGGAGAATGGCGGCCAGCTGCGCTATCCGCCGACCTATGCCAACGCCGAATCGCACTGGTGGGATGCCTCGCAGATCTACGGCAGCAACCACGAAACGACGGAGCGCTTGCGGGCCGAGCGGCGCCTCGAGGACGGCAAGGTCGTGCTGACCGGCGAGCCCGTGCCCGACGGCAAGCTCTATCTCGATCATGACAATCTGATCCTCGACCCCAATGCCCTGGACGACAGGCTGGAGACGGCGCTCACCGGTTTCTCGGGCAATTGGTGGGCCGGCCTCAGCCTGCTGCACACGCTGTTCGCGCGCGAACACAATGCGATCTGCGACGAGCTCAAGCGCTTCAACCCGGACTGGGACGGCGATCGGCTCTTCCACTGCGCGCGCATGGTCAACGCGGCGCTCATGGCCAAGATCCATACCGTCGAATGGACGCCGGCGATCCTGGCGCATCCGGCGCTCGAGATCGGCATGAAGGCGAACTGGTGGGGGCTCGAGACCGAGCGCCTGCACCGCGCGATCGGCCGCATCAGCGAGAACGAGGCCTTCGCCGGCATGCCGCTTTCCGGCGTCGATCATAGCGGCGCCGACTACTGCCTGACCGAGGAGTTCGTCTCGGTCTACCGCATGCACCCGCTGATGCGCGACGATCTGCCGGTGCGCTCGGCAGCCGACGGGCGCCTGCTGGCGACGGTATTGGCGACCGAGGGCGTGGTCGGCAATCTCGACCAGCTCGGCGTCTTCAAGAGCAAGGAGTGGGATTTCACCGACGTCTTCTACTCCTTCGGCGTCGCCAATCCGGGCGCGATCACCATTCACAACTACCCGAACTTCCTGCGCGAGCTGGTGCGGCCGGACAGCTCGGTGGTCGACCTCGCCTCGATCGACGTGATGCGCGACCGCGAACGCGGCGTGCCGCGCTACAATCGCTTCCTGGAGTTCGTGCACAAGAAGCCGATCCAGAGCTTCGACGAGCTGGCCAATCCCCTGCATCCGGGCCTGCCGGAGGAACTGCGCCGCGTCTACGGGCAGACCGACGGGCGCGACAACGTCGATCGCATCGACCTGATGGTCGGGCTGTTCTGCGAGACCCCGCCGGCCGGCTTCGGCTTCAGCGACACGGCGTTCCGCATCTTCATCCTGATGGCGTCGCGCCGCCTCAAGAGCGATCGCTTCATCGCCAAGGATTTCACCGCCGACCTCTACACCAGCGCCGGCGTCGCCTGGGTGAACGACAACAACTTCGTCAGCATGATCCTTCGCCATTTCCCCAGGCTTGGTCCGGCGCTCTACGGCGTGAGCAACGGCTTCAAGCCCTGGAACGACCTGGCGTCATCGGGCAACCAGCGGGGGTAGGGCCATGCGCATCTACGAAGCGATTGTTCGCGGACTGGAAAGTGTCGGCGTCGACGCAGCCTTCGGCGGCGCCGGCGAGAATGCCGCCGGCATGATGATCGCGCTGAAACATTCGCAGAAGATCCGCCCGGTGGTCACCCGGCACGAGCAGGGCGCCGCCTTCGCCGCCTGCGGTTACGCGATGTACACCAACAAGCTCGGCGTCTGCTGGGCGACCGCCGGACCGGGCGCCTTCAACCTTTTCTCCGGCCTTGCCGTGGCGATGTCGGATTCCTATCCGCTGCTCGCCATCTCCGGTTATTCGTCGCTCAAATGGCGCGGCAAAGGCGCGCTCAACGAGACGTCGGGCGTCAACCGGACGCCGGATTCGCAGGCGATGTTCGCGGCAGCCACCAAGAAGAGCTGGCTGCTGACCGATATCACCCAGACGATGGATGTCGTGGAGGAGGCGGTGAACCTGGCCTTCGAGGGCCGGCCCGGTCCGGTGCACATTCACGTCCCCGAAAACCTCACGTACCACGGGATGGAGGTGAACAATTATCGCGACCTGCGTCTTGTCGTGAAGCCGGTCCTGCCCGATCCGGCGCGGGTCGCCGAGATCGCCGACTATCTCGCCGATGCCTTCGCCAAGAACAAGAAGGTCGTGGCGCTGGTCGGCTTCGGCGCGATCCGCAGCGACGCCGGAGCCGAGGTGCGCCATCTCATCGAGCGCTTCCAGCTGCCGCTGCTCACCACCCTCGACGGCAAGGGCATCGTCGAGGAAAGCCATCCGCTGGCGGTCGGCGTGTTCTGCGACAGCGGCCATGCCTCGGCCTGGA
>DATHNU010000086.1:0-3309 GCA_035485695.1 Reyranella sp.
GTCGATCCGTCGCTCGGCATCACCGTCACGGCGACGCGGCTCGACGAGGCAAGAAGCTCGATCCAGCCCAGCCTCGGCGCCACGACCTACGACTTCACGTCGCGCACCATCGCCAACGTCCCGCAGGGCGAGAATGCACCCCTGAATCAGGTGCTGCTGCGCGCGCCCGGGGTGGTGCAGGACAGTTTTGGCCAGATCCACGTGCGCGGCGACCACGCCAACGTGCAATACCGGCTCGACGGCGTGCAGCTCCCCGAAGGCCTGTCGCTGTTCAACAACATCCTGGCCACACGCTACGCCGACCAGATGTCGCTGCTGACGGGCGCACTGCCCGCCCAGTACGGCCTGCACACCGCAGGCATCGTCGACATCACCGTGAAATCCGGCACGACCAATCCCGGCGCCGAGGTTTCCGTCACCGGCGGTTCGCGCGACTATTCGCAGCCCGCCTTCTCCTACGGCGGCCGCACCGGCGCGATCGACTATTTCGCGGCCGGCCAGTACATCCACAACGGTCTTGGCATCGAGAATCCGACCTCGTCGTTCTCGCCGATCCACGACGACACCGACCAGTGGTACGGGCTGGCCAAGATCACCGGCATCGTCGACGACAATACGCGGCTGGCCTTGATCGTCGGCGGTGCGAGCTCGGCCTTCCAGATCCCCAACTCCCCCAACCAGACGGCGAACTTCGCCGTCAACGGCCAAACCGACTTCAACAGCGCGATTCTCGACCAGCGCCAGTGGGAACAGAGCTACTTCGCCATCGCCTCACTGCAGAAGAGCTACCAGGACGTCAACTTCCAGCTCTCGGGCTTTGCCCGCTATTCCAAGCTGTCCTACCAGCCCGATCAGTTCGGGGACCTGGCGTTCAACGGCATCGCGCCGTGGACCCAGCGAACGAGCTTCGCCACCGGCGTGCAGGGCGACGGCTCCTGGAAGGTTCTCGACAAGCACACGGTGCGCGGCGGCTTCCTGGTGCAGCGCGAGCGCGCCACCGCCAACACCCAGGGCAATACCCTGCTGCAGGTCCTCAGCGATCCCACCGACCCGACCAGCGCTCTGGTTCCGTCCGACCAACCCTTCGGCTTCACCGACAGCTCCGATCTCACCGGCTGGACTTATAGCGTCTATCTGCAGGACGAATGGCGGATCGTGCCCACCGTCACGGTGAATTTCGGCCTGCGTTTCGACGCCATCACTTCGCCCCTCCAGGAGAACCAGTTCAGCCCGCGCATCAACGTCGTGTGGCAGCCCGACGAGATGTTCACCTTCCGCGCCGGCTATTCGCGCTACTTCACGCCGCCGCCGCTCATCCAAGTGAGCAGCAACTCGATCGCCGCCCTGGCCGGCACGGTCGCCTTCCCGGAAGTGACCCAGAACGATCCGGTGAAAGCCGAGCGGGCCGACTATTTCGATGTCGGCGTCACCGCCAAGCCGCTGCGCGGCTTCACTGTCGGTCTCAGCGCCTACTACAAGATCGCCCAGAATCTGCTCGACGAAGGCCAGTTCGGCGCCCCCATCTCGCTTACCTCGTTCAATTACGCAAATGCCATCGTCAAGGGCGTCGAATTCGCCGCCAGCTACGACGAAGGCCCCTGGTCGGTCTACTTCAACGGCGCCTTCGGCAACGGCATCGGCACCAACATCAACTCCGCGCAGTTCAATTTCGCCGCGGACGAGCTCGCCTACATCGCCAACCACTACATCACCCTCGACCATAGCCAGGGCTGGACGATGTCGAGCGGCGCCGCCTACACCTTCAACCGCGACAAGGACTGGGCGACCAAGGTCTCGACCGACATGCTGTACGGCAGCGGCTTGCGCACTACCGTCGTCACGCCCAACGACCTGTCGCTACCCGGCTACGCCGTCGTCAACGCCTCGCTGGTACAGAAGATCCCGATCGGCCTCGGCAAGGGCACGCAGATGCGCTTCGACGTCATCAACCTGTTCGACAACAGCTACCAGATTCGTGACGGCCTGGGCGTCGGCGTGGGTGCACCCCAGTTCGGCCAGCGGCGGACGTTCCTGCTGGGGCTGGCGCAAAAGTTCTGAGCCGGCATCCCGACCCGAAGTCGGGCGATATTCTTGCTACACTGTCGAAGCATGGCTCATGTCGAGAACGCCTTCCTTTGCGCCGCCGTCATGTTGGCGCTTTGGACCTTGGTCGGAGCGCCGATTGCGCTCAGGCTGGCGGAACCGCCGACTTGCTGGCTGTGGGCGCCGGCGCTGGGATGGGCAGTCCACACCGTCATTGCCCTGCCACTCCTGGGCTGGATCGGCATGGGCCGGGCCACGGTGTTCGTGGTTACTGCCGTCTTCGCCATCGCTGGTCTTCTAGCCTGCTTCCTGCAAAGGCCGACGGTTGCCCGGCGCCGGTCGCTCCTGCCGATTGCAGCCGTCGTGTTGGCCGCTTCCCTGCTGGCGCTCGCGCCGGCAGCCGCGGTGCTGCCGAAGGTCACGCCCGAGGGCGTGACGCTGGCCGCCTCCATCTTCGATCATTCGAAAGTCGCACTGGTCGACGAGATGATCCGCGCGGGCGTTCCGCCGAAGAATCCGTTCTTCAGCGAAGCCGGCGTGCCGGACGGCGTCGCCTACTATTATCTCTGGCATTTCAGCGCCGCCGTCGTTGCCGTCATGACGGGAGCGAGCGGATGGGAGGCCGATGCGGCGCTCGTCTGGTTCACCGCCTTTGCTTCGCTTCTGACGATGGTTGGCCTCGCTGCCAGGCTCGCCGGCAAGATGATGGCTGGATTCGTCGTCATCGTGCTGGCCGCGGCCGCCTCGGTCCGCGCCTTGCTGGAGTGGACAGCGCCCGACGTTACCAATGCTCTCATGGGCAAGGCGTCGGGTCTGGGCGGCTGGCTGTTCCAGATGGCCTGGGCCCCTCAGCACCTGGCATCGGCCACCTGCGTGGTGCTTGGCTGTCTTCTGCTGGTCAGGCTGGCCCATCGGGAGGACTGGTTCGCGGCGCTGATCCTGGGTCTCGTTGCGGCGGCAGGCTTCCAATGCTCGATCTGGGTCGGCGGCGTCACCTTCGCGCTCGGCGCCACGTTGATCGCCCTGTACCTTCTGTGGATCGTTGCGCCGGAGCGCCGCGTGGCCTTCGTGCTGCGGGTTCTCGCCGCCGCGGCGTTGGCATTCGCGATCAGCTTTCCCTTCATTCGCGACCAGATCGCCGTCGGCGCGTCACGCGGCGGCGGTGTCCCGATCGTGATTGCACCAGTCGCCGTCCTGGGCACGGCCTTTCCCGACTCTTTGCGGCGCCTTCTGGACCTTCCCGCCTATTGGCTGCTTTACCTGCCC
>DATHNU010000087.1:0-2306 GCA_035485695.1 Reyranella sp.
GCGCCGGTGAGCGGCGGCACGACGGGCGCCGAGGCCGCGACCATCGCCATCATGGTGGGCGGCGACAAGAAGGTGTTCGACGACGCGCTGCCAGTGCTGCAGTCGTTCAGCGCCAACGTGATCCACATGGGCGGGCTGGGCACCGGCACCGTGGCCAAGCTGGTGAACAACATGCTGGCCTTCTGCAACGCCGCGGCCGCGGCCGAGGGGCTGATGCTGGGCGTCACGGCGGGCCTCGACCCGCAGAAGCTGATCCAGGTCGTCGCGAGCTCGAGCGGCAACTCGAACGCCTTCAAGAGCTTCTCCGAACGCGCGCTGTCGGGAAAGCTCGACCCGAGCTTTGCCCTCAATCTCGCCTACAAGGACCTGCATCTGGCACTCGAACTGGGCGACGAGCTCGGCGTGCCGCTGCCGCAGGGTTCCTCGACCCACAACCTCCAGCGCCTGGCCCGCGGCATGGGGCTTGGGCCGAAGGACAGCTCGGCGATCCTGAAGGTCTACGAGACGGCGCTGGGACGAACGGTCAGGCCGTAAGGTGGCGCGCGATCAGCGACGCCACCAGGTCGGCATGCGTCTTCGCGAGGTCGTGGCCGCCGCCCGGTAAGACATGGAGCCGCGCCTCGGGAATGCGCTGCTCGAGATGCTGGCCCACCGCGACCGGACTGATCGCGTCGGAGTCGCCCCAGATCAGGAGCGTGGGCGCGGCAATGCGTTCGACCGGAAGATTCGATGACGGGCTTGTGTCGGTGATCCAGCCGGCGGCGCGGGGAAAGGACCGGCGATAATCGGCCCGCCAGTCGGCCGCACCAAGCCCGGCCATGTTCACGCCGCCCGAGGTCACCACCAGCACCAGCCGGCGCACGAGGCTCGGCTGCTCGAGCGCGAGACGCGTGGCGACGACGCCGCCCATCGACTGCGCCACCAGATCGACCGGTTCATCCATCCGTGCCGCGACCAGCCGTACAAGGTCGTCCATGCCCTGGATGGCAGGGTCGTGCGGCTGATCGCCGAGGCCCGGCCAGCCGAAATATTCCTTCGGCCAACCTTGCGGCAATCGGGCGCCGACGGGCTTCCAGAACTCCGGCGAAGCACCGGAACCAGGCAGAAACAGAATTTTGGTCATGTCCTACCCGCTCAGCTTGGTGAGGAAGGGCGGGAGCTTGCGTCCTTGCGAGAGAAGGTAGCGTCCCATCTCGGCAGCAACCTTGCGCACCGCCGGCCGCGCGCTCATGCGTTCGCGCCAGGCTTTCAGGCGCGGATGGGAGTCGGTCATGGGCGCGCCCATGCGCTCGCCGAAGAGCTGCGCCATGTAGAAGGCGATGTCGGCATAGGAATAGCTGCCGGCCAGCCATTCCCCGCTGCCCAGCCCCTTCTCCCTCTCGTCATAGAACGAAGCGGCGGCGGCTCGCGCTTCGACCGCGGCCGGATCGTCGGGCGTGGCCTGCAGGCCCATCAGCCGGACGATGGGCGGGAAATAGATCTCGTCCGACTTGTGCTCGAGCAGGCGTGCGCGGGCGCGCGCCTTGGCGTCGGCCGGCCACAGCGCCGGCTCGGGCTTCACGGTTTCGAAATATTCGAAGATCTGCGTCGAGTCGAAGAGCTCCAGATCGCCCCCAGGGCCGTCATCTATCAGCACCGGCACCTGGCGCTTGGGATTGATGCGCAGCACCTCGGGATGCTTGGGCTGATAGAGCGTCTTCATCTCGAAGGGCACCATGATCAGCTCGACATCGAGCCCCTTCTCATGGGCTGCAATCTCGGCCTTGGCACCGAACATGCTGAGCGGTCCGGAATAGAGCTTCATGGCCAAAACGCTAACATGTCCTTGCCGACCGCCGCGCACGACCTAAGCTAGGTCTGGATGCAAAAAAGTTTTTTGCAAAATAGATAAACAATATCAAAGACTTCCTAATGATGATCGCCTTTGGCATAGCGTGAGGGACACAAAGGGGACACGGAAGCCGGCAAATCGAGGCCTTATGAACCCTCTCCAACGGACCGCGACCCCCTTCCCGCCGATCGACGTGGCCGCCTGTGCAGGTGGTCACTCGACCCCGTAGACCGTTGTCGCGGCAGAGATGGTCGGCACGTTCCTCCCAACACCGGCAATGAACTTCCGAATCTCTTGGGTGATTGCGGGCGTTCCGGGTTTCACCGCGTATAGGCGAGAAAGGAGCCTCGCCACTGCGTCCATTTTGCGTGTGCCCTCGCGACAAGGCTCGCAGGAAAGATACTCCATGCCAGCTAGCCGCTTGCGTAGGTCGAATACGCCGGTCGGGGGCATGTGGTCGACATTCGTGCCATGC
>DATHNU010000088.1:0-5107 GCA_035485695.1 Reyranella sp.
CGTGACGCACAGCATGGTCATGCCCTCGCGCGCCAGCTCGATCATGACGTCGAGCACTTCCTTGACCATCTCGGGATCGAGCGCCGAGGTCGGCTCGTCGAACAGCATGATCTTGGGCCGCATGCAGAGCGCGCGGGCGATTGCCACGCGCTGCTGCTGGCCGCCCGAGAGCTGGCCGGGATATTTCAGCGCCTGCTCGGGGATGCGCACGCGCTTCAGGAGGTTCATGGCGACCTCCTCGGCGTCCTTCTTGGGCATCTTCTTCACCCAGATCGGCGCCAGCGTCAGGTTCTCGAGGATGGTGAGGTGCGGAAAGAGGTTGAACGACTGGAACACCATGCCGACCTCGCGGCGGATCGCCTCGATGTTCTTGACGTCGTTGGTGAGCGTCACGCCGTCGACGACGATGTCGCCGGCCTGATGCTCTTCCAGGCGATTGATGCAGCGGATCAGGGTCGACTTGCCCGAGCCCGAGGGCCCGCAGATGACGATCTTCTCGCCCTCCTTGACGTCGAGGTTGATGTCGCTCAGCACGTGGAACTGGCCGAACCACTTGTTGACGCCGGTGAGGGTGATCACGGACGGGGCGTTGCTGAGGTCGTGCGCTACGCTTGCAGCCATTGTCGTGTTCTCCTGGCCGCGTCTAGCGGCGCGTTCCCCTGTTGAGCTCGACCTCGAGATACTTGCTGTAGCGCGACATCGAGAAACAGAAGCAGAAATAGATGAAGGCGGCGAACAGGTAGACCTCGCCGGGGAAGCCGGCCCAGGCGGGGTCGACGAGCGCCTGGTTGGCGCTGTTCAGGAAGTCGAAGATGCCGATGATCAGCACCAGCGACGTGTCCTTGAAGAAGCCGATGAAGGTGTTGATCAAGGGCGGGATCACCACGCGCAGCGCCTGCGGCAGGATGATCAGCAGGGTCTTCTGCACGTAGTTGAGGCCCATCGCGTCGGCGGCCTCGAACTGGCCCTTGGGCAGCGACTGCAGGCCGCCGCGAATGATCTCGGCGATGTAGGCGCCGGCGAACAGGATGACGGCGACCTGGGCGCGCAGGAACTTGTCGATGGTCACGCCGCTCGGCAGGAACAGCGGCAGCATGACCGAGGCCATGATCAGGAGGCTGATCAGCGGCACGCCGCGAATCAGCTCGATGAAGCCCACACACAGACCCTTGATCAGCGGCAGGTTCGAACGTCGGCCGAGCGCCAGCAGGACGCCGTAGGGGAAGGCGAACACCAGGCCGTAGGTCGCGAGGATCAGCGTCACCGGGATGCCGCCCCACATGCTGGTCTCGACGTAGCTCAGCGGTGCGATGGCGAGGCTCCAGGCCGGCAGGACGCCCAGGATGCGCAGCACCAGGCCGGCGAAGCCGATCACGGCCAGCGCGCGGTAGGCGTTCATCTCGACGGCATCGGCAATACCCTTGCGCAGGGCCATGCCGATCAGGCCGACGACGAGGGCCACGAACAGTATCAGGCTGAGCGGGATGTAGATTTGGCCGAACATCAGCAGGAAGGTGATGAACGAGCCGATGCCCCAGATCACCAGCAGCCGCCAGTTCCACATGCGCCGGTCGGCCGACAGGACCAGCATGGCCAGCATGGCGATGACCGCGAACAGCGGCCGCCAATGCTGCTCGTAGGGGTAGGTGCCGAAGAAGATCAGCCGGTATTTCTCGCGGATCAGCGCCCAGCAGGCGCCGCCGCCGCGACATTCGGCGCCGGTCGTGGCCGTGAAATTGGCGGTGAAGACCGCCCATTGGAGGAACCACGACAAGATCCAGCCGATCGCCACGACCAGCGCGATCGTGACGAGGCCGTTCAGCCAGCTCGAGAACAGGTGCTTGCGCGCCCATCCGAACGCGCCGGTTTCGTCGATCGGTGGGGCAAGCTGGCGGCGTTCGCCGACGGGCAGGGCGTCAGTCATGGCTCAGCGCTCCCTCAAGGCGATGCGTTTGTTGTACCAGTTCATGAACGCCGAGATCGACAGGCTGACCGACAGGTAGGCTGCCATGATGATCAGCACGTTCTCGATCGCCTGGCCGGTCTGGTTGATCGTGACGTTGATCGAGGCCACGAGGTCGGGATAGCCGATGGCGATGGCGAGCGAGCTGTTCTTGACGATGTTGAGATACTGGCTGGTCATCGGCGGCACGATCACGCGCAGCGCCTGGGGCAGCAGCACGAGCCGCATCACCTGGCCGCGCGACAGGCCGATCGCCATGGCGGCCTCGCTCTGGCCCTTGTGCAGCGCCAGGATGCCCGAGCGCACGATCTCGGCGATGAAGGCCGAGGTGTAGAGCACGAGGCCGGCCAGCAGCGCGGTGAATTCCGGCTGGATCACCGTACCGCCCTCGAAGTTGAAGCCCTTCAGCTCGGGCCAGCTCAGGTGATGCGGCGCACCGCCCAGGAGCCAGACCACGAAGGGCAGGCCGAGCGCCACGCCGAAGCCCGCCGAGATCGAGGGGAAGGGCTGACCGGTCGCTTCCTGGCGCTTCTTCGCCCAGCGGTGCAACGCCCACGCGCCGGCGATACCGATCAGCAGGGCGACACCCATCCATTTGTGGATCGGGTCGGCGAGCGGCACCGGGAAATAGAGGCCGCGGTTGGACAGGAACACCGAGTTCCACAGCGTGCCGATCGCCTGGCGTGGCCCTGGAAAAGCCTCGCTGATCAGCTTGTAGAACAGGAACAGCCAGAGCAGCAGCGGCACATTGCGGAACGCCTCGACATACCAGGCGCAGATCCTGGAGAGCAGCCAGTTGTTCGACAGCCGCCCGACGCCGAGCAGCGTACCCAGGATGGTCGCCATGATGACGCCGAGGACGGACACTTTCAGCGTGTTCAGCAGACCAACGAAGATGGCGCGGGAATAGGTGCTGGCCGGCGAGTAGGCGATCATCGTGTCGCCGATCTCGAAGCCCGCCTCGCGTTCGAGATAGTGGTAGCCACTGGCGATCTTCTGGCGGGCGAGATTTTCGACGGTGTTGGAGACGAGATACCAGGCCAGGAAGCCCACGGCGCCGACCACGACGATCTGGAAGACCCAGCCACGGATGACCGGGTCATTCCAGGGCGCCACTCTCCTCGCGCGCGGCACGGAGCCCAATGTCTCGACTGCCATACGCTATTCTCCCTGTCGGCCGCGGTTCGTCCGCGCGCCCATCTCGATCGATGTTGCCGTCAGTTTAAGAGGGAAACGGCCGCTTGCAACCATGTCGCCCTCTCGGAACATGCGTCGTCGGATCGTGTCCTAGCGGATCGGCGGGGCGTATTGCAGCCCGCCTTTGGTCCACAGGTTGTTGAGACCGCGGTCGATCTTGAGGATCGAGCCCGAACCGACGTTGCGCTCGAAGCTTTCGCCGTAGTTGCCGACCTGCTTGATGATGTTGACGACCCAGGCCTCGTCGACGCCCAACGCCTTGCCCATGCCCGGCGTCACGCCGAGGATGCGCTTGATCGACGGGTTGTCGCTCTTCAGCATCTCGTCCACGGTCTGGGAGCTGATGCCGTATTCCTCGGCCTCGAGCATGGCGTACTGCGACCAGCGCACGATGTCGGCGAACTGGTTGTCGCCGTGGCGCACCGCCGGCGCCAGTGGCTCCTTGGAGATGATCTCCGGCAGCACGATGAAGTCCTCGGCCGTCGCCGGCGGCGGCACGTTCGCCGCCCGGGTGGCGTAGAGGCTGGAGGAATCGTTGGTATAGACGTCGCAGCGGCCGGAGAAGAAGGCGGCGCGCACTTCCTCGACCTTCTCGATGACGACCGGCTTGAAGGTCATCTTGTTGGCGCGGAAGTAGTCGGCGAGGTTGAGCTCGGTGGTGGTGCCGGGGGCGACGCAGACCGTGGCGCCGTTCAGCTCCTTGGCGCTCTTCACGCCGAGCTTCTTGTTCACCAGGAAGCCCTGGCCGTCATAGTAGGTCACGGCGGTGAAATCGAGGCCGAGCGCGGTGTCGCGCGTCAGCGTGATGGTCGTGTTGTTGGACAGGATGTCGACCTCGCCCGATTGCAGGGCGGTGAAGCGCTGCTGGGAGGAGAGCGGCACGTACTTGACCTTCTCGGAATCGCCGAAGATGGCGGCCGCGACCGCCCGGCAGACATCGACGTCGAGGCCGATCCACTTGCCCTGGCTGTCCTGCAGCATGAAGCCGGCCGTTCCCTGGCCGATGCCGCAAATCAGGGCGCCGCGCGCCTTGACGGTGTCGAGGTCCTTGCCGGCCATCGCGCCGGTCGAGATGAAGAGCGCGGCCAGACCAGCCGCCGCCGCTACCGTAGCCTTGTGCATCATTGCCTCCCTTTTGTTGCCCCTGGGCAAGTCTCACCTTACCCCGGCTTGCAAGCAACAGGCCAAATGAAACCGCCGGCCGGGTGGAAAGGCGGTCTTGTTCGGTCTGGCAAAAGGGCCGGGCCCGGCGGATCGTGTTTTTAGCGGATCGGCGGGGCGTACTGGATGCCCCCCTGGGTCCACAACCTGTTGAGGCCGCGGTCGATCTTGAGGGGCGAGCCCGAACCGACATTGCGCTCGAAGCTTTCGCCGTAGTTGCCGACCTGCTTGACGATGTTGACGACCCAGGCCTCGTCGACGCCCAACGCCTTGCCCATGCCCGGCGTCACGCCGAGGATGCGCTTGATCGACGGATTGTCGCTTTTCAACATCTCGTCCATGGTCTTGGAGCTGATGCCGTATTCCTCGGCCTCGAGCATGGCGTATTGCGACCAGCGCACGATGTCGGCGAACTGGTTGTCGCCATGGCGTACCGCCGGCGCCAGCGGCTCCTTGGAGATGATCTCCGGCAAGACCATGTAGTCGCCCGGGTTGGGGGAGTTGGAGGCGCGGGTCGAGTAGAGGCCCGAGGCGTCGGTTGTATAGACGTCGCAGCGGCCGGAGAAGAAGGCGGCGCGCACTTCCTCGACCTTCTCGATGACCACCGGCTTGAAGGTCATCTTGTTGGCGCGGAAGTAGTCGGCCAGGTTGAGCTCGGTGGTGGTGCCCGGCTCCACGCAGACCGTCGCGCCGTTCAGCTCCTTGGCGCTCTTCACGCCGAGCTTCTTGTTCACCATGAAGCCCTGCCCGTCATAGTAGTTGACGGCGGTGAAATCGAGCCCGAGG
>DATHNU010000089.1:0-3690 GCA_035485695.1 Reyranella sp.
GGTCGTTGACGCCGGTGCTCGAGGATCCCGCCTTCCTCGAGGAGGCGGCGACCCGTCTGCCGGCCGAACCCTGGAGCGAGACCACCTGGAAGGAATGGACGGGCGTGGTGTCGGCCGCGATGCAGCGCAAGGGCCGCGCCCTGTTCCATCCGCTGAGGCTTGCGCTGACGGCGCGCGAGACCGGCCCGGAAATGGCGAAGCTCCTACCCCTGATCGGCCGCGCAAAGGCTGCCGCACGCCTCAGGGGGCAGACGGCATGAAGAAGGCGGCGAGGCCCAGCGCCAGGAACAGGAGCGCCGCCACCGCGCGCACGATCTTGAGCGGCAGGCGCTTGGCGATGGCGTCGCCGAACAGTACGACCGGCGCGTTGGCCAGCAGTATGCCGAAGGTCGTGCCGGCGGTGACGAGGACCGGCGCATTGAAGCGCGCGGCGAGCGCCACGGTGGCGAGCTGCGTCTTGTCGCCGCTTCCAGGATGATCGGGATCGGCCTGCGATAGCGCGCCGCCAGCATCAGCGCGAGCAATTGCGTCTTGTCGCCGATCTCGGCGGCAGAGACGAAAAATGCTTCCATCGAGGCGCATTTGCACAGAAAGACCAGGTCGGATAAGCTACAGAAATGTCGCCCTTCGTATTCCCCGGCGCTGTTTCTGCGCGATGTAACTGAGTTCTCTGCCCGTTCCTTCAACGGAAAGTGGCGGCCGGACTTCGTACATTGCTGATCGGGGAGTAGGGGCCATGTCCCTCATCGTCTACAACACGCTGTCGCGCGACAAAGAGCCATTCGCACCGCTCGATGCAGGGCATGTGCGTTTGTATGTCTGCGGCCCGACCGTCTACGACTACGTCCATATCGGCAATGCCCGGCCTGTCGTGGTGTTCGATGTGCTCTACCGACTGCTCAAGCGGCGTTATCCGCGCGTCACCTACGTGCGCAACATCACCGATATCGACGACCGCATCATGGTGCGGGCGGCCGACAACGGCGAGACCATCGATACGCTGACCTCACGCACCGCCGGGGCTTACCAAAGCGACATGCTGAGGCTGGGTGCGCTCGCGCCCGACGTCGAGCCGCGTGCCACGCAGTACGTCGCCGACATGGTCGCCATGATCCAGCGCCTGATCGACAACGGCCATGCCTACGCCGCCGAAGGCCACGTGCTGTTCAGTGTCCCCAGCATGAGCGACTACGGCCGCCTGTCGCGCCGCACCCGCGACGAGCTTGTCGCCGGCGCGCGCGTCGAAGTCGCGCCGTACAAGAAGGATCCCGCCGACTTCGTGCTGTGGAAGCCCTCGACGGACGACCAGCCGGGCTGGCCGAGCCCGTGGGGCCGCGGCCGGCCCGGCTGGCACATCGAGTGCTCGGCGATGAGCGCCAAGCATCTCGGCGAGACCTTCGACATCCACGCCGGCGGGCTCGATCTCATCTTCCCGCACCACGAGAACGAGATCGCGCAGAGTCGCAGCGCCTTTGGCCACGCCATCATGGCGAAGTACTGGATGCACAACGGCTTCTTGAATATCTCCGGGGAGAAGATGAGCAAGTCGCTCGGCAACTTCTTCACCGTGCACGAACTCCTGGATCAGCATCCCGCCGAAGCGATCCGGCTGCTGCTGCTCACGGCCCACTACCGCCAGCCGCTCGACTTCACGCATGAGGGGCTGATCCAGGCCAAGGCGACGCTCGACCGCTGGTACGGCGCGCTGCGCGGCAAGGCTACCAAGCTCACGCATTCCGTGCCGCAATCCGTCGAGGACGCGCTGAACGACGACCTCAACACGCCGCTCGCCATCAGCGCCATCCATGCGCTGAGTGATCCGGCTGAACTGCGGGCCGGCGCCAACGCCCTCGGCCTGTTGCAGCAGGATGCCGAGGCCTGGTTCCGTTGGACGCCCGCCGGCTCGTCGGGTCCGACCGATGCCGAGATCGAGACAGCGATCGCCGCCCGTCAGGCCGCGCGCAAGGCCAAGGACTTCAAGGAGTCCGACCGCATCCGCGACGAGCTCAAGACCAAGGGTGTGATTCTGGAGGACGGTGCGAAAGGGACGACGTGGAAACGCGGCTAGGCTGTTCTGTCATCCCGAGCGTAGCGAAGGATCTCGTGCCCGTGGCAAACGGCGATGAGGTCCCTTCGGCGGCGCTCAGGGCAGGCCTTCGCTGCGCTCAGGACGACGCTAAGCGTTCGGCATCTTCCGTTCGGGTCCTAGCTCGTAGCACTTCACGATGACGGTCGCGGGTTTCAGCTTGCGCAACCCCTTGAGGAACGTTGCCATGTGTGGCGTGGCGAAGTGATCTTTGAGCGCCTGCTCATCCTTCCACAACTCGCGCACGCGCATCAGGTCGGGCTCGAGCAGGTCGAAGGCATAGTCGTAGCCGCCGCAGCCCGGCTCGGCCCGTGACGCCTCGATCATCGGCTGCGCCATAGCGCGCACCTGCTCCGTGTCCTTGAGATCGAACCGGGCCTCGGCAAGCACGACCAGCATGGCAATCTCCTTCAGCTTCGGATGAACTCCAGCAGGTCGCGATTGAAGCGCGCCGGGTCGGTCAGGAACAACCCGTGTGGCGCGCCTTCATAGGACGCGACCCGGCTGCCGGCAATCAGCGCTGCCGTGCGCGCTGCGTTCTTCGCCATGGAGGGCACGTCGCCCGTGCCGTAGACGATCAGCGTCGGCATCGTGAAGGCGCGCATGTCGGCGCGGAAGTCAGTCTCGCTGAAGGCGCGCAGGCATTTCACCAATGCCGGCACCGAGGCCTGGCGCGCGATCGACAGGCCCCATTCCACCATCTCCGGCTCGGCGCCGCGGCCGAAGAAGCCAGGCGCGCCGGCCGCAAGATAGGCCGGCGGATCGGCTTCGAGGGTCGCCACGATCTTGTCGTAGACGGCGCGGTCGATGCCGTCGGGATTGTCCGCGGTCTTGAGCGAGAAGGGAGTGGTGGGCGCCACCAGCAGCGTGCGCGCGATCCTCTTGCGGTCGTGGCGCGCGAGATAGCGTGCCACTTCGCCGGCGCCCATCGAATGACCAACCAGCGTGACGTCGTTGAGGTCGAGCTGGTCGAGGACGGCGGCGAGATCGGCGGCCAAGGTATCGAAGTCGTAGCCGTCGGCCGGCTTGTCGGAGCCCGCATGCCCGCGCCTGTCATAGGCGACGGCGCGCAATCCGCGCTCCGCCAGCCAGTCGGTCTGCAGGCTCCAGATCGCCGATCCCAGCGACCAGCCATGGATGAAGACCACCGGCGCGCCTCTGCCGCGGTCGAGATACGCAAGCCGACGGTTGTCAGCCGTGGTCATGAAGCCCGAGGTGGCGCGCGCCGTGGATGCCGGCAAGGCGCTGGCGGCGAGCGAAGCGAGCAGGGTGCGTCTTTGCATGATGCCCTCCGTGGTTCTCATGCCGAGAAATGCGCTCCGCGGGCCGGGCGGTCGATGACATGGCAGGTAATGACTTGACAGGCGGCGGCTTGGTATTTAACAAGTTTGTTAAATATGGATATACTCTCCCAAACCTTCTCGGCCCTCGCCGATCCGACCCGCCGCGCGCTGCTGGCACGGCTCGCCACCGGAGCCGCGACGGTGGGCGAGCTCGCGCAGCCATTCGACATGTCGCTGCCCGCGGTGTCGCGGCATCTCAAGGTGCTGACCGACGCCGGCCTGATCGAACGCCACACCGAGGCGCAGTGGCGGCGCTGCGAG
>DATHNU010000090.1:0-2174 GCA_035485695.1 Reyranella sp.
CCGCCATCAGCGGGTCCTTGAGCGGCACGCTCACGATGCATCCCACGTTGGTGCAGGTCTGCACCGGAAAGCGCTCGGCCGTCCCGTTGTCGACCTTGAGCTGGACCGGCTCGGCCAGGCTGATGCCGAGCGGAAGCTGGATCAGCAGGACCGCCGACTTGTCCGGCGCCATGCGGGCGGCGAGCTGGGCGATCAGCTGCTTGTCGTCGCGGTTGATCATTTGCTGGATGGCGCGGCAATCCAGGCTCTTGCCGTCGCCGACGCATTCGACCCGCCAGGCCGACGGCGGGGTGTCCTGCGCCCGCACGGGGGAGGCCGGCAGCGACGCGACCGAGGCCAGCACAAGGCCCAGGATCGCCAGACGGCGGCGGACGGAAATCTCTGACATCATGCTTGCCCTTGTCCTCGCAAGGCCGACGGTTCGGCCGAGCCGATAAAGCCCGGACTTTGGCCCGCCTGACAAGCGAGGATTGTCCGCCGTTGATCGACGCACAACGCTTTTAAAGCTTCCGCGCCACGTTTCGAAGGACCAGCGGGACGCCGCCGGTGCAACAGAAGCGCCTCATCCTGAGGAGCGGCCGTAGGCCGCGTCTCGAAGGGTGGGCGACGATAAGGCAGGTTGCCCATCACAGCGCGGGGGTTACCCCGCGCGATCGAGACGCATCGCTGCGCGATGCTCCTCAGGATGAGGTGTTGTGGTTCCACCTTCTTGGAAGTTGCTCTAAGCGCGGAGGCCGGAAGGTTGGACCGTCAGGAAATCGCTGTCGGCATATTGCCGCGGCGGGGCGCCGTAGCGCGCCGTGAAGGCGGTGATGAAATTGGTGACGTGGTTGTAGCCGACGCGGAAGGCGATCTCCTTCAACGACGCCGCTTCCGATTGCAGGACGATCTGCGCATGCGCCAGCCGCTCGTTGCGCAGGACTCCGAACACGGTTTCGCCGTACACCAGGCGGAAGCCCGCGTTCAGCTGCTTCTCGCTGAGGCCCACGCCGACCGCCAGCTCGCCCAGGCTGGGCGGCCGGCGCATGTCGGCGAGCAGCCGGCGGCGCGCCTCGTGGATGGCGTCGTGGTCGCGGGCGGCGAGACCGCGGTGCCGCGAGCGCCGCCGCGCCGCCGCCGCGGCCTGCACGGCCAGAAGCTGGATGACCGCGCCCTCCATCATCAGTGCCCGCAGCGGGCCGTTCAGTCCGCGGCCGAACAGGCTGCCCGCGAGATGGCGCATCACGCGGTCGCTGCGCAGCGCGATGACCCGACTCTGCGCGACCTCGCCCTCGATCAGCCCGCGCAGCGCCTCCGGCACCTCGCCGTCGAACAGCCGCACGATGCGCTCGATGTCGAGTCCGTAACCGGCCGAATGGAAGCGCGTGCCAGCCTTGAGGCTGTAGGCGGCGGCGCGCCCCGACGGCCGGAACAGCACGGCCTGGTCGGCCGAGGCGTGGGTGCGGGTGCCGTCGAGGAAATCGATGTCGGCGCGGCCGGCAATCGTCACCTGGCTGCCCATCCAGCGATCGGCGCGGTCGTCGCGCGCCTCCACGGTGAGGTCCTGGCGCGCCGTGGCGTCGGTCAGGAAGACGCGCAGGCCGGGGCCGAGCTGCAGGCGCTCGATGGTGGCGCGCCAGCGCGCGTCGTCGATGGCGTTGCGTTCGCCCATGCGCAACGTCCGCTCGTCCATCGCCTCCCGCAACAACCACTCGACGTTGGCCATTGGTGGCCCTTTCGTCCGCTTCTGTTTCTGCATAGCATGCGCGAGACCGGAGTGCGCACCGCTAAAGTGGCCGGCGCGCATATAAGCGGCCGGCGCGCATAGTCCACGAGCCGCGCGGATGCAGCAGGCGTGCGATATCATGCCCCTGTGGAATGGCTGGGGGAGATGGTGGAAGCGGTGCGTTTGCACGAGGTGTGAGCCACTACCGGTCGTGGTGGCGATGGACGGCGTTTGACTTTTCATGACCTCGGCTCGCGCGCGGACATCACGCCGATTTCCTGGCCTGCGACGACTCTTTGGAGCCGCTGGAGGCAGCATGACGCGCGGGATCGATCGTTCGAAGATGGCCGTCCGCTGGGTGGCGGCATTGCTGGCGGGAACCTGCCTGTCCAGCCCGGCCTGGGCGACGGATTTCAACGTCAACAGCGATGCCACCCTGCGCGCCGCGATCACCAGCGCGGGTAGCGGC
>DATHNU010000091.1:0-4580 GCA_035485695.1 Reyranella sp.
AAGCGCCGTCGCTGCCCAACGTCGAAGTGCTGATGCTGCCCGAGGAAGAGCGCCTCACGCGCGTGCACATGCGCGAGTGCAACTGGTTTCAGTCGCTCGAGGGCGACATCGACACCTCGCATTTCGGCTTCCTGCACGTCGGCGGCGTCAAGACGGAGGAGGTCGACCCGACCACGATCAACCGCTGGGCCGTGGGCGAGCGCGCGCCGGACTACAAATCGACCGAGACCGAGTGGGGCACGATGTACGCGGCGTACCGGCCAGCCGAGCCGGGCACCTACTACTATCGCTTTGCCCACTTCCTGTTCCCGTTCATCACGCTGACGCCCAACGGCTTCTTCGAGGACCAGATCGCCTGCACCTTGAACGTGCCGATGGATGACACGCACACCATGACCTACAACCTCGCCTGGAAGCAAAAGACGCGTCCCCTCGAGACGCTGAAGAACGGCGACTGGATTCCCGGCCTGAAGCCCGAGGTCGAGTACCTGCCGAACACCAGTGACTGGTTCGGACGGTGGCGCCTGGTGGCGCGGCGCGAGAACGACTACCTGATCGACCGCGACATGCAGAAGAACGGCAACTACACCGGCATCCAGGGCATCGGCCGGCAGGATCAGGCGATGATCGAATGCATGGGCGACGTCGTCGACCGCTCGCTCGAGCATCTGGCACCGTCGGACCGCATGATCGCCCTCACGCGCAAGCGCCTCCTGCAGGCGGCGCAGGAACTCATGAACGACAAGAAGGTGCCGGCGACCGTCGACAATCCCGACATCTACCGCGGCGCACGCGGCGGCGCCTTCGTCGCTCCGGTCGAGCAGGACTGGCTCGACGCTTACGCCGAGAAGCTGCAGACGGCCAAAAGCCCGCTGGGCTTGCTGAACAGGAACAGGCTGCCGCTGGCGGCCGAGTAGCCAGCGCGACAAGGCTGCGGGAGACAGCCGTCAGGCTCATGTTCCTCTCCCCCGCTAGGGGGAGAGGTTAGGTGAGGGGGCTGCACGAGCTGTCGATGCCCCCTCACCCAGCCTCTCCCCCTAGCGGGGGAGAGGAGCAATGAGTTTCAGGGGAGGGAGCGCGAGGATGGGATCGGCCACGCTTGAAGAGCGTCCCGACCGGGTGACTGTTGCCGCGAATTTTCCGGCGCGCACCGTCTTGTTCGGCGGCCTGTGGCGCTTCGGACGTCCCGCCGGCATGGCCGCGCTGATCCTGATCCTCTGCTTCCTGACGCTCTACCCGATGGTGATGCTGCTCTACGGCAGCCTCCATTCGACGCCGCCGGGAATCCCCGGCGAATTCAATCTCGACGGCTATGCCAGTCTTGCCTCCGCCGAAAACCTCGTGGTGCTGGCCAACACCGTCGGCATCTCGCTGGTCAAGACGATCCTGTCGCTGGCGCTGGCCGTGCTGCTCGCCTGGATCATCGCGCGCACCGACACGCCCGGCCGTGGCGTGCTGGAAGTGCTCATAACGCTGCCGTTCTTCATCCCGCCGATCCTGACGGCCACGGCCTGGGCCATGCTGGGCAACGCCCAGGTCGGCACCATCAATCTTGTATGGCGCTGGCTGACGGGCTCCGAGGGCACGCTGGTCGACGTCTATTCCTACGGCGGCGTCATCTGGCACATGATGCAATATTCGACGCCGTTCATCTTCCTGTTCGTCGTCGACGCCTTTCGCGCCATGGATCCCTCGCTCGAGGAATCGAGCCGCATGTCCGGCGCCACGCGCTGGCAGACCTTCTGGCGCATCACTTTGGCGCTCATGCTGCCGGTCACCACCAGCGCCTTCATTCTGAGCTTCATCCGCGGCATGGAGTCCTTCGAATCGGCGGTGTTCTTCGGCACGCCGGTCGGCATCAACGTGATCACCACCACGATCTACAATTCGATCACCCAGCGCGCCCAGCCCGACTACCAGTCGGCCACGGCGTTGGGCTTCGCCGCCATGGCGCTGATGTTCCTGCTGCTGGTGCTGCAAAGCCGCCTGCTGCGCGGCCGCAGCTTCACCACCGTGACGGGCAAGGGCTATTCGCCCAATGTCATGCGGCTGGGCGCCCTGCGCTGGGTGACCTTCGCGGTCTGCATCGCCTTCTTCGTCCTCACGGTGGCGCTGCCGATCAGCCAGCTCCTGCTGAGCTCGTTCTTCCAGTTCTTCGGCTTCTACGAAGCCGACATGCTGACCCTCGACCACTATCGCAGCGTCTGGGAGAACTCGAGCTTCTGGCGCGCCTTCGGCAACACCATGCTGCTGGGCGTAATCGGCGCCACGCTGACCATGGCGCTGGGCGGCATCGTGGCCTACATCACGACGCGCACGCGCTGGCGCGGACGGCGGCTGATCGATGTGCTGGCCTGGCTACCCTGGATGATGCCAGGCATGGTGCTGGGCATCGGCTTCCTGTGGGGTTTCGCCATCCTGCCACATGCCATCCCGATCTACGGCACGCTGTGGGCGCTGCTGCTGGCCTATGTCGCTCTCGGCACGCCAGTGGCGGTGCGCGTGACCTCGGCCGCCTACCAGCAGATCGCAACCGACATCGAGGAATGCGCGCGCGTGCACGGCGCCGGCTGGTGGCAGACGCTGGGCCGCATCCTGATCGCGCTGGCCTGGCCCGCCTTCGCCGTCGGCTGGGTGCTGATCTTCTTCGGCATCATGCGCGAGCTCAGCGCCTCGATCCTGCTCTATGCGCCGGGCACCGAGGTGCTGTCGGTGGTGATGCTGAAGATGTGGGTGAGCGGCAAGCCCGAGGAAGTAAGCGTCATCGGGCTCGCGATGCTGGTGCTGGTCCTGGTGTTCCGCTGGGTCCAGCTGAAATTCATCAAGAAGCGCATCAGCACGCTCTGAGAACGGGAAGGAACGGGACCATGTTGAGGAGAAGCGTTCTTGGCATGCTGGCGGCGGGCACCGCGGTTGGCCCCGCTTCGGCGCAGGGCGACGATTGGGCCAAGGTGGTCGAGGCGGCCAGGAAGGAAGGCAAGCTCGTCATCTACACCGCGTCGATCGGCTCGCCCTTCCACAAGACGGTCATCAAGGCCTTTGAGCAGAAGTACGGCATCCAGGTCGAGTTGCTGGAAGCGCGCGCCAGCGAGATTCGCGAGCGCGTGCGCGTCGAACAGTCGGCCGGGCGGTTCCTGGGCGATATCCATCACAACGGCAGCACGACCACCTGGCTGATGACGCGCGACGGCAACTTCCAGCCGCACGGCCCCATCCCGAACATCAAGAACATCGTGCCGCCCTACGAAGCCGACGACATCCGCGTCCCGGCCGAGGTCATCAGCTACTGCCTGATGGTCAACCGCAACCTCGTGAAGCCGGCTGACGAACCCAAGAGCTGGAAGGACATCCTCGATCCCAGATGGACCGGCAAGATCCTGTCCGACGATTACCGCGCGCTGGGTGGCGGCGCGGTGTTCTTCGTCGTCATGTACGACACCTTCGGCAAGGAGTTCGTCGAGAAGCTGGCGGCGCAGAAGCCGGTCTTCTCGCGCGACATCCAAAACAGCGAGCGGCGCGTGGCGCGCGGCGAGTTCCCGCTCTACATCCCGTTCTCGCTGCAAGACTACAACAACCTCAAGGGCCTGCCGGTCAAGCCGATCGTGCCCAACGAAGGCCGGCCCTATGTCCGCTTCGATCTGACGGTGCTCAAGGGGGCGCCCCATCTCAATGCGGCCCGGCTGTTCATGAACCACTATCTCGAGCCCGACTCCCAGATCGTGTTCGCCAACGCCGGCTACAATCCGGTGGTCAAGGGCGTCGTCGAGAAGACCGTCGAGGAGATCCGCCCCCTGCTCGCGACCAAGGCGTTGGGCACCACCGTGCCCGAGCGCCAGGACGCCATGCTCGAACTGGCCAAGCAGATCTTCAAGTAACAGGACACTGCGCGTGCCGAGCGTCACCCTGCACTCCGTCGGACGGCACTTCGCCGAGGTGAAGGCGGTCGACAACATCGACCTCTCGATCGAGCACGGCGAGTTCGTCACGCTGCTGGGGCCGTCGGGCTGCGGCAAGACCACGACGCTCCGCATGGTGGCGGGGCTGGAACGCAACGACACCGGCAGCATCGTGATCGGCGGCCGCGTGGTGAGCGACGCCGTGGCCGGGCTGTTCGTGCCGCCCGACCTGCGCAAGCTCGGCATGGTGTTCCAGTCCTACGCGATCTGGCCGCACATGACGGTATTCGACAACGTGGCCTTTCCGCTCAGCGTACGCCACGTCGCGAAGGCCGAGATCCGGGACAGGGTGACGACGGCGCTGCGCCTGGTCGAGATGGAGCGCTTCGCCGATCGCCCGGCGCCCGCTTTGTCGGGCGGCCAGCAGCAACGGGTGGCGATCGCCCGCGCCCTGGTATTCGAGCCCGAGGTGCTGCTGCTCGACGAGCCGCTCAGCAACCTCGATGCGCGGCTGCGCACGCAGATGGGCGACGAGTTCCGCGCCCTGCAGCGGCGGCTAAAAATCACCACGATCTATGTCACCCACGACCAGGAGGAGGCCATGGCGCTCAGCGACCGCGTGGTGGTGATGCAGAAGGGCCGCATCCTGCAGATCGGCCCGCCCGAGACGGTCTATCGCCGCCC